>DASWSO010000494.1:0-4226 GCA_036402635.1 Xanthobacteraceae bacterium | reverse complement strand
GCCATCAGCTCGTCCTGCTTGACCGGATCGAAGGTGCGCTTGGCCTCGTCGATCACGGCGTCGACCTTCGGGTTGGCGTACCAGCCCCAGTTCACGCCGACCGGCGCAGTCTGCCCGGAATGGAAGAAGCGGATGATGGCGTAGAGCGGGTCGGAGGTGACATAGGCGATGTTGTTGGACGTGATGCCGGCGTTCATCTCGTCCTTCGCGCCCTTGCGCCAGTGGGTATACAGCGTCTCGAGTTCCACCACCTGGAACTCGATCTCGATGCCGACCTCTTTGAGGTTCTGCTGGACGAACTCGTTCATCGGCAGCGACAGCATCTGACCGGTCCCGCCGGAGGCGATGATGAAGGTCGCCTTCAGCGGCTTCTGCTTCGAATAGCCGGCTTCGGCGACCAGTTTTTTCGCCGCGTCCGGATCGTACTTGATGTCGAAGCTGGGCTTGCCGAACCAAGGGCTCGAGGGGTCGACCATGCCCTTCGCGGGCTTGGCCAGCCCGTTCATCAGCGCCACGACACTCTCGCGATCGATCGCGAGGTTCATCGCCTTGCGCAGCCGCACGTCGGTCCACGGCGAGCCCGGCAGCACGCTCAGGTGATAGTTCCAAACATGCGGCGTGACGTTCTCTACAACCTTCATGCCGGCCCGCTTGAGCTGCGGCACCGCGTCCGGCGCCGGCGTCTCGATCAGGTCGACCTGGCCAGACAGCAGCGCGTTGGTGCGATTGAGCGCCTCGGGGATTGGGATCAGTACCAGCCGATCCGCCTTGGCGATCCGCTTCTTGTCCCAGTAGTCGGTGTTGCGCACGAGCTCGGCGCGCTCACGCGGTATCAGCTTGTCGAGCTTGAACGGCCCGGTGCCGGAGGGAGCGCTCGCGAACTTGTCCCAGTCGCGACCGAGCTTTTCGTATTGCACCCGGCTCGAGATCAGGAACCAGAGCATTTGGTAGGGAAAGATGGAATCCACGTCCTTGGTGGTGATCTCGACGGTCATGTCGTCGAGCTTGCGCCAGCTCGCGACCGAGGGAAGCCGCGTGCGCACCTGTGCGCTCTGCCGCTTATCGAAATGCGCCGCCTTGTCGTCCAAAACCTTTTCCAGGTTCCACACCACCGCATCGGCATTGAACGCGCTGCCATCGTGGAACTTGACGCCCCCGCGCAGCTTGAAGCGCCACTTCTTCTGGTCGGCCGGATCCACCGTCCATTCGGTCGCAAGCCCCGGAATCAGTTTCCCGGGCCGCTCCGCCACGTCCATCTCCCACGCGATCAGCGGGTCATAGATGGTGTAGCCGGTGAACTGGTACGCGCCTGCGCCGCGATCCGGCTGCCCGGTGGTCTGCGGAATGTCGGCCATCGAGATGCCGTAGCGGACGACGCTTTCGGCGTGAGCCGGGCCGGCGAATGCCGCCGCAAGAATAAGCGCTGCAATGCGTTTCATCGTCGTCTCCAGCTGGATGCGAACGACGCTGCAATGATGATGCCAGCGGCTACGGCGCGGCGGCGTCATAGAGACCGTGTTGGCGGCGCTGCGATGCGGGCAGACGCTGCGCATTTGCCCAGTTGCTGGGCAGATAACGGAGAGGGCCGCCCGGGCCGGCTTCCGCCCGGCCGGCGCGGCGGTATAGGCTTTAGGATCACCAAGGGAGAAGATGCGATGCTCAAGAATGCCCTCGCCGGTGCCGCCCTGGCGTTCCTCGTGGCCGCGCCGTCCAACGCGCAACCGGTCCCGTCGCCGGTGCAGCCGCCGCCGGTCAAGCGCACGATCCTGCATCGCATGGACGTGCCGGGGACCAATCTCGAGGTCATCTTCGGGAGCGTCGAGATCGCGGCTGGCTTCAAAGCCGGACGCCACACGCATCCGGGCACCGTCGCGGTGCAGGTCACGGAAGGCGATTTTTGGGTGCACTTCGACGGGGAGAGCGAAAGGATCGTGCGCACGGGCGAGATGCTGGTGGTCCCGGACCGCGCCGTCCACAACGAGGGCGCCACCGACAAGCCGGTGAAATTCACCGGCGTCTATCTGCTTGAAAAAGGTAAGCCGCTCGCGTCGCCAGCCCCTTAGCTTTGTGGCGCGGATGGCGCCGTTACGCAGCCCCCCTCCCGGTCACCAGTCGATGAACGGATGGCGCCGACGCGCCGCCAGCATCTCGGCGTGCGCCTCGCTCCAGACTTCGCCGCAGACGCGGACGAAACGCAGCAAGGATTCGAACGGGTGACGCGACACCAGGATGCGGGGCGCGGCAGCGGTGAGGTGTGTGGCCATGGTGATTCCTTTCGCAGGAGACGAGGACGTGCGCGGGCGCGCGGCCTAGAGGAAGCGGCGCTCGATCTCGCGCTCGCTCGCATCGGTGAATTTCCAGCCCGAGT
This sequence comes from Xanthobacteraceae bacterium, assembly GCA_036402635.1. Classification (GTDB taxonomy): domain Bacteria; phylum Pseudomonadota; class Alphaproteobacteria; order Rhizobiales; family Xanthobacteraceae; genus DASWSO01. Next base: position 1,858 of record DASWSO010000494.1, on the reverse strand, counting down.
TGGCGATGAACTGCGCGATCTCGCGCTCGGCGCGTCGCTGGCGCGCGACGATGAGCGCGCGCACGAAACGCCGCCACAAGGGTTTGCGCGGTGCTTCCGCCGCAGCGGCGTTGAGCGAAACAGCGTAGGGGAGGGGGAGTGTGTGGGTAGCCATGGTGAACGATCTCCAAGTCCGGAGTGTCCCAGGGCGCTTCCACTTTTCTTCTTGGCCCTGATGTAAGGTGATTTGCGGCACCGCGATACTGCTCCGCGAACATGAAACCTATGCGACGCGGACATGCAGGCGCGGTGACGCGGCGCGTACGCGGGCAAAGTGGCGGCGCTTGCAAGGCAAGCTGCGCAACAAGCGGGCGGTGCCGCGCCCGAAACGACTTTCCGCCTCCTTTCGGGGCGGGCGCAGCAGTGGACTTCGGCGCCGCGCCCGATTAGAGGGAGAAGCATCTTCCGGTGCTTGGCTCGCGTCGTTTCGACGCATGCGTCAGGCATACCGACCTCCCTCAATCTTCCGACAGGACCGGCGATGGTGCAGCGCTATGACAGTGTGGTGATTGGTGCGGGCCTCGGCGGCCTCACTGCCGCCGCGCTGCTGGCGCGTGCGGGCCGCAAGGTGCTGCTGGTTGAGCGCAACACTTCGGTCGGTGGCGCCGCCTCCACATACAAGGTCGGCGACCTGGTGGTGGAAGCGGCGCTGCATGAGACCAGCGACCCGCGCCATCGACGCGATCCCAAGCACGCGACGCTTTCGCGCCTCGGCTTGCTCGACGCGGTCGAGTGGGTGCCGGTCGGCGCGCTTTACGAGGTGCGCGGCGGGCCGGTGGGCGAGCCGTTTTTGTTGCCCGACGGGTTCGCGCCGGCGCGCGACGCGATGGCGGCGCGGTTCCCGGGATCCCGCGCCGGCGCCGCGACGCTGCTGGGCGAGATGGAAGCGCTGGCCTCCAAACCCGATGCCTCGGACGCGAGCCATGCGACGCTGTCCGAGGCGTTCGCCGCTGCACTCGGTGACGACGAGGCGGCGAAATGTGCGCTAGCCGCCAATCTCGCCTATTTCCATGACGACCCGCGCACCTTCGCGTGGAATGCGTTCGCGCGATTCCAGGGCGCCTATCTCGGCAGCGGCGGGCGCTTCATCCGCCACGGCTCGCAGCGCCTGAGCAACGCGCTCCGCCGCGTGATCCAGCAAGGCGGCGGCACCGTGCTGCTGCGCCGGCGGGTCACCGAAGTGCAACTTGGCGCCGACGGCCGCCCGGCTGCGCTCGTGCATGTCGCCAAGGATGGCGACGATGCGCAGACGGTAGAAACGGCAACCGTGGTGAGCAACGCTGCCCCCGCTGTGCTTGCGGAGCTGCTGCCGCAGGTCGCACGCGCGCAGCTTGCGGCAGAAACCGCGCGCCGCGCGCCGTCGATTTCGCTGTTCCAGGCGACGTTCGGGCTCTCGGCGCCGCCAAGCCAATTCGGCGTGCGGGCCTATTCCACCGTGCTGCTGCCCGGGTGGATGCGGCGGCTCGACGACTACGTGCGCGCCGCCGCTTGCGTGCAGTCGCCAGAGGAGACGCCGCCGCCGCTCACCATGGTCGATTATTCGCAGGTGGATTCCGGGTTCGGCGGGCCGCCGCATCTCGTCTCGGTGCTGGGGGTGGATAGCCTGCAGAACTGGGCCGGTGCCGAGGGCCTCGCCTATGTCGAGAAGCGCGCGCGCCTGCTCGACGCGGTGCTGCGCGAGCTTGATCGAACCTTTCCGGGCTTTGCCGCGCATGTGGTCAGCAAGTCGATGAACACCGCGCAGTCGATGCGCAGCTACCTCAACGCGCCGCACGGCTCGGTCTACGGCTTCGCGCCGGTGCCGCATGCGGAACCGTCC
>DASWSO010000493.1:0-5129 GCA_036402635.1 Xanthobacteraceae bacterium | reverse complement strand
CACGACAAACTTCCCGATATCCTGATCAACGGCTCGCTCAAGCAGCAATTCATTCTGCAGCTTCTGAAGGACTGGGCCGGCCGCAACGGTTGGGTCTGGAAAGTCGGTTTCCAGTTCCGGACGATGAATGTCGTGAACGAGACACTGACGGTCTGGGCCCGCGTTAAAGATAAACGGGATGTCGGACCATACGGCTTGGTCGAGCTGGAGCTCGGCATCCGGAATGCGGCAGCCGTGGATTCCACCCCCGGTACGGCGACCGTCGCCCTGCCGCATCGGAACGGTCCGCCGGTCCCGTACCCCTTTCGCGCACCCGCGTGAGACGTTCTCAGGAGGCCGCAATGTCGGATCTGCCGAACAAGATTCAGATCAACGAGGAAGGGCCCAGAGAGGGCTTCCAGTTCGAGCGCGGTCCGATCCCAACCGCGCGCAAGATCGAGCTGATCGACAGTCTCTCCGAGACCGGCCTGAACCAGATCCAGGTCGCGTCCTTCGTGAACCCGAAGAACGTGCCGGGCATGGCCGACGCCGACGCGGTGGTGGCCGGCTTCACCCGCCGGCTGGGGGTCCGCTACACGGCGTTGTGGCTGAACGAGAAGGGCCTGCAGCGCGCGCTTGCGACCGGGCGTCTCGACGTCAAGGGTTCGATGTCGCTCACGGCGTCCGAGGTCTTCCTGAAGCGCAATCAGAACCGCACCGCCGCCCAGGACCTCGAGGCCGAGCGCAGCATTGCCCGCATGTACAAGGCGAACGGTGTCCCGGTTGAGCGCACCTCCATCCGGGCGGCGTTCGGCTGCAACTACCAGGGCGACGTTCCGGTTGCGCATGTGGTGAGGCTGATCGGGAACCTGATCGACGCCGCGGCCGAGGAGGGGTTCACGATCAAGCTCGTGTCGCTTGCCGACACCATGGCCTGGGCGACGCCGGCAAGCGTGAAGCGGCTGGTCGGAGCGGTGCGCGAGGCCTATCCGCATCTGCAGGTCGCCCTGCACCTGCATGACACCCGCGGCATGGGCATCGCCAACGCCTATGCCGGCCTGGAAATGGGGGGCAGCGTCTTCGACTCTTCTGTCGCTGGGCTCGGCGGCTGTCCGTTCGCCGGACACCAGGGCGCGGCCGGCAACGTGTGCACCGAGGATCTCGTCTTCATGTGCGACGAGATGGGGATCGAAACGGGCGTCGACCTTTCCAAACTGATTGCGTCGGCCCGGTTGGCTGAGGACGTCGTCGGCCATCCGCTTCCTGGCTCCGTGATGCGGGGCGGCACCCTCGCGGCGTTGCGGGCCGCGGTGCGAACCGGAGCCGCCGCATGAGCGCTGTCCGGCTCACGCACGAGCTCGCCGCCTTCGTGTCCGCGCTCGACGCAAGCAAGACTCCGCCGGAGGCGCGCACGCGGGCCATCGGCGGATTCATCGACTGCATCGGCGTGATGACGGCCGGCGCCAAGCAGGAAGCACCCTCAATCCTGCGCAAGCTCGAAAGGCAGTCCGGCGGCACCGCGATGCTGTGGCCGGACGGCCAGCCGGTCACGCCGGCGGTGGCGGCGCTGATCAACGGCACTGCCGCGCATGCTCTCGACTTCGACGACACCGGCCTGAAGGGCCACCCGAGCGCGGTGCTGGTTCCAGCCATCATCGCAACGGCGGAGGAGCACGGAGCGACGGGCTCCCGCATGGTGACGGCGTATCTCGCCGGCTACGAGACCTGGGCCGAGCTGATCTACCGTGAGACCGACCAGCATCCCACCAAGGGCTGGCACATCACCGGGATCTTCGGCGCGATCGCGGCGGCAGCCGCCTGCGCTTCGCTGCGCGGACTTGACGCCGCAACGACCGGAAACGCGCTTGGCCTCGCAGCGTCGCAGAGCTCGGGGCTGCTCGCCAATTTCGGCAGCATGACGAAACCGCTGCATGCCGGCCTTGCCGCCCGCGCGGGCGTCTTCGCGGCTGAGCTCGCGGCCGCTGGAATGACCGCCTCGGCGGATGCGCTCGAGCATCCGCAGGGTTTTCTGACCGCCGTCTCTCCGGCCGGAAGGATCGACCTGACCTCGCCGGTGCAGGCCGGGCGCGAGTGGCGGATGCTGTCCGTCGGTTTGAACGTGAAGAAGTTCCCGATGTGCTACTGCACGCACCGCGCTATCGATGCGGCGCTCGACCTCAAGCAAAAATACAAGCTTGCGCCGACCGACATCGCGAATGTCGAGGTCGCCATGAGCGCACGCAATGCAACCATCCTCCGCCACCACGCGCCGAAGGAGGAGCTCGAGGCGAAGTTCAGCATCGAGTTTGCGATGGCCTCGGCCTTCACGGCCGGCGAGGTCGGTCTTCGGCAGGTCAGCGACGCGTTCGTGCGGCGTCCGGAGATCCAGGCGTTCTTCCCCCGCGTCCGGACGCGGACCGACATCGAGAGCGACCCGCTGACGGGGCACAGCCGCTATGACACGGTCGATGTCCGTCTTGCCGATGGGCGGGTGATCTCGAGCGGCGAGATCACCGCTGCGCGCGGCGCCGCGAACCTTCCCCTCACCACCGCGGAGACGTTCGCCAAGTTCTCCGCGTGCGTAGAGAGTGCAAACGGCGCACTGGATGCAGAGGCGCTTTTCAGTCGCCTATCGAGCCTCGATGAACTGAAGCACGTGCAGGATCTGTACGCGGCGCGAACAAGCGCGGCGGCATAGGAGTCGATATGAACCAACACGCTGCCGTTCAATCCGCCGGCGCGACCTCGCCGAGTTACGGTCTCGACGCTGCCGCGGACGCCACGCCCAGCTTCGAGCTTCCGTCGGACGTCGTCGCCTACCGGGATCTCGCGCGCAAGATCGTGCGGGAGGAGTTGCTCCCGCTCGAACGCGAGTTCCTGCCGCATCCGGGGCACGCCTATGGCCTCAAGGAAGTGCTCGCGCTCAGGGCCGTGTTTTCGGAAGCCGTGGTGGATCGGCTGGTGAAGATCTCGCGGGACACCGGCTTCTGGTACCTGCTGGTTCCGGAATCGCATGGCGGCAGCGGCCTCTCGATGCTGGCGCGCGCCGCCGTGCTCGAAGAGTTCATGTATACGGCGGTGCCATTCCCGTTCGCGAACGTGCCGAACATTCTGTACCACTGCAAAGGCGCGCAGGTTGATAGGTACCTGACGCCGGTGATCGAGGGGCAGAAGACCACGAGCTTCGCGCAGACGGAGCCGAATGCCGGATCGGATCCGGGCGGCATGATGCAGACGCGAGCCGTCCGCGACGGCTCCGAATGGGTGCTCAACGGCACCAAGATGTGGATCTCGATGGCCGCCGAGAGCGACTTCCTGCTCGTCCAGGCGGTCACCGATGCGGACAAGCGGCAGCGTGGCGGCATCACCATGTTCTTGGTCGACCGCAACAATCCCGGCTTGAAGGTGGACGAGCCGGGAATCCGCACCTGGCTTGGTCCCCGACCTGCCCAGTACACGGTGCATTTCGACGATTGCAGGGTCGGCGACGATGCCGTGCTGGGCGAGGTTGGCAAGGGTTTCACCCTCGGCCAGGCGTGGCTCACCATCCACGACCGGCTGATGCGGGGACCTTATGCGCTCGGCAAGATGCAGCGCGCGCTCGACATGTGCATCGAATACGCCAAGCAGCGCGTGACGTTCGGCAAGCCCATCGCGGAGCGCCAAGCCATCCAGTGGAAGCTCGTCGACATGTATATCGACATCCAGGCGCTGCGTGCTCTGGTCTACGAGAATGCCGCGCGCGCCGACAAGGGACAGGACGTGCGCAGCGAGGCTGCGATGGTGAAGCTCTGCGCCTCGGATTGGGGAACCAGGACGCTCGATAACGCCATCCAGATTCACGGCGCCATGGGCGAGTCGCTCGAGCTGCCGCTGACGCTGTTCTACCGTTACGTCCGTCATACCCAGATCGGCGGCGGCACCAGCGAGATCCAGCGCCACCTCATCGCTCGCAAGTTGTTGAGCTGAGGGCACCGCTTGATGTCCTCTACGTTGGAAGAACGCGGGACGGAGTCGGCCGCTGCACCGACGCCCTCCGGTCCCCTCGTCGGGTTGCGCGTTATCGATGTCGGGATGCTGTTTGCGGGACCGCTCGTCTCCGCATTCCTGGCCGATCTCGGCGCTGACGTCATCAAAGTCGAGCACATCGAGGGCGACGAGGTCCGCAAGATGGGCCCGGTCAAGGATGGCCACCCGCTGTGGTGGCGCGTCATGGGGCGCAACAAGCGGCTCGTCTCCATCGATCTCAACCGGCCCGCCGGTGCGGCCGTGCTCCGGCGCCTGGTCGAGGGGGCAGACGCGATGGTCGAGAATTTTCGGCCTGGCCGCCTCAAACAATGGGGGCTCGACTACGCGACGCTCCGCAAGACCAATCCGGGTCTGGTCATGCTGCACATCAGCGGCTGGGGACAGACCGGCCCGTACAGCCAGCGCCCCGGACTTGGCACCTTGGCGGAGGCGTTCAGCGGCTTTGCGCATGTGACCGGCGAGAAGGACGGCCCGCCGACGCTGCCCGCCTATCCGCTCGCGGATTCGATCGCCGCGCTCACCGGCGCCTACAGCATGCTGGCGGCGCTGTTCAACCGCGAGCGAAACGGCGGCGTCGGCGACGAGATCGATGTCGATCTGGTGCAGCCGATGATCCCCGCGCTCGGCTCGATGATCGTGCATTACGACCAGCTCGGCGTCGCGCCGAAGCGGAAGGGCAATCGCTCGACCTGGACGGTGCCGCGCAACTCCTATCGCACCAAGGACGACCGCTGGGTGGTTCTATCGGGGGCGGCGAACGAGCCGGTCATGCGTCTGTTTCGCGCCATCGGCCGCCCGGACCTGGCCGAAGATCCGTCGCTCGCCACGAACCAGGGGCGGATCCGGCGCGTGGACGAGATCGACGGGATCATGGCCGAGTGGATTGGCCGACACACCCAGGCAGAGGTGCTGGACGTGCTTGAGAAGGCCCAGGTCGTGGCCGGGCCGATCTACGATGCGCAGCAGCTTGTCGATGACCCGCACGTGAAGGCGCGTGAGGCGTTCGTGCGAATGCCCGATCCGGAGCTCGGCTCCATCCTGCTGCAGAACGTCGTGCCGCGCTTCACCAACAACCCCGGCCGCATGCGCTGGGCCGGAAACCCGACCATCGGCGCCGACAC
>DASWSO010000492.1:0-2000 GCA_036402635.1 Xanthobacteraceae bacterium | reverse complement strand
CGCCCCTCCCCGTCCGAGCCCCGCATGAGCGCCAACGACAGCTTCCATATCGCCGTGCTGGCCGGCGACGGCATCGGGATCGAGGTGATGGCGCCGGCGCTCGAGCTGCTGCGCAAGGTCCAAGACACCACGCCGGGCCTGCGCTTCCGCTTCACCGAGGCGCCGGCCGGCGCCAACCACTACCGCGAGACCAGCAAGTCGCTGCCGGACACCACGATCCGGCTGTGCGAGCAAGCAGATGCGATCCTGCTCGGCGCCTGCGGGCTGCCGCACATCCGCTACCCGGACGGCACTGAGATCGCACCGCAGGTCGAGCTGCGCTTCATCTTCGACCTCTACGCCGGCGTGCGTCCGGCGCGGCTGATCCCGGGCGTGCCGAGCTCGATCGTCGGTGCCGACGAGCGCGGCATCGACCTCGTGGTCGTGCGCGAGTCGACCGAAGGGCTGTTCGCGTCAGTCGGCAAGGGCGTGGTGACGGACGAGGAAGCACGCGAGACGCTGGTGATCACCCGCCACACCTCCGAGCGCCTGTTCGACTTCTCGCTGAAGCTCACCGCCAGCCGCAAGGCGCGCGGCCGCAAGGGCGTGTGCACCTGCGTCGACAAGGCCAACATGTTCAAGGCGTTCGCGTTCTTCCGCAGCGTGTTCGACGAGCGCGCAGCCAAGATGCCGGACGTGCAGACCGACCGCACCTACATCGACGCGGTCGCGGCCGCGCTGGTGCGGCGGCCGTGGGATTTCGACGTGCTGGTGACCGAGAACATGTTCGGCGACATCCTGTCGGACCTCACCGCCGGTTTGATCGGCGGCCTTGGCATGGCGCCCTCCGCCGACATCGGCGACACCCACGCGGTGTTCCAGCCATGCCATGGCACCGCGCCCGACATCATGGGCCAGGGCAAGGCCAACCCGACCGCGATGCTGCTGTCGACCGCGATGATGCTCGACTGGCTCGCCGACAAGCACGACCACCGCGCCGCGCGCGGCGCGGCGCGGCGCATCGAGGCGGCGGTCGATCAGGCTTACGCGGGGGGCATCCGGCCGTTCGAGTTCGGCGGCCGCGACGGGACCGCAGCGGTCTCCCGCGCCGTGCTGCAGGCGCTCGGCCAGGTGACGCTGCAGTAGCTTGCACAACGCTCTTAACCCTCGCCCTGAGCAGCCCGTCCCTTCCCTCCCCGCTCGCGGGGGAGGATCAGGGTGGGGCGTCTCGAAGGGCGAGGCCGCGATCTGCGTCCTTGGAGACGCGCTCCTGCGCAGCGCTCCTCAGGATGAGGGCTGGTACGGCTCGCGACCGATCACAGCCCGTCCCTGAGCCACTGAGTTGACGTATCGCATTACAAAGTAAGACTCGAAGGAGAAATGAATTGGCGAAGCTGAAGTTTACCCTCGCATGCGTGCCGACCGATCGCACGCGTCCGATCCTGGACGGGCGCGTGCAGGTGGAGGGCTGCGAGATCGTGCCGCTCAATGTCGAGCCGGAAGAGATTTTCCGCCGCGCGCTGCAGGAGAAGTCGTTCGACCTGACCGAGCTCTCGATGGGCAGCCAGATCGTCACCACCGCGCGCGGCGACGCCGCATACGTCGGCGTGCCGGTTTTCCTCTCGCGGGTATTTCGCCATTCGGCGATCTTCGTGCGCACCGACCGCGGCATCAATAGGGCGGAGGACCTCGCCGGCCGCCGCATCGGCCTGCCGGAATACCAGCAGACCGCCGGCTTGTGGGTGCGCGGCATCCTGCGCGACCAGTACGGGGTCGACACGAGCAAGATTTCCTGGTGCATCGGCGGGCAGGAAAAGGCGGGCGTCGGCGAGCGGATCGCGGTCGCGCTGCCGCCGCATGTCGACGTGAAGCCGATCGGAGCGACCGACACGTTGAGCGCGCTGCTCGCCGCCGGCGAGATCGACGCCATCATCTCGCCGCGGCCCCCGAGCTGCTACGTCAATAAGAGCGCGCCGGTGGACCGGCTGTTTCCGAACTACCGCGAAGCCGAGATGGATTAT
>DASWSO010000491.1:0-4113 GCA_036402635.1 Xanthobacteraceae bacterium | reverse complement strand
GTAACGGCACGGGCCTTGCGGGCAGCCGCAAGCGCGGCCGCTATGCTGGAGCGATAGTGCACGCGCGGCGGCCTGAGGCCGTGGCCCAGAAGCTCGCGCCGTAAGGCCGGCGTCAGCCCAGTGAGAAACAGCCGCACGCCGTGGCGCGCGGCCTTGCGCGCCAAGCCGTCGATCGTGTGCGCGGCGGTTGAGTCGATGAACGGCACGGCGGAGAAGTCGACCACGAAAACCTTCCGGCGTTCCGCGATCTGATCGAGCACGGCGCCGACCGTCGACGCGGCGGCGAAGAAGAAGGCGCCGGTGATCCGGTACACGACCACGTCGCGGTCGGTGGCGAGGTCGACGTCGTAGGGCGTCCGCGCGTCGTCGGCGTCCGCTTGATCCTGCGCCACCAGCGGCGCGTGCTCCTCGACCCCGGTCGCATCCGCCATGCGCTTGATGAACAGCACGGCGCCGATCGCAAACCCGATGACGATGCCCTCGGTGAGGTCACGAAACACCGTCAGCAGGAATGTCGCCATCAGCACCAGGGCATCGCCCCAGGAGATCCTCAGCAGCGACCAGAAGGCATGCTTCTCGGCCATGTTCCAGGCCACCACCAGCAGCACGGCCGCCAGCGCGGCGAGCGGGATGAAGCGTGCCAGCGGCGCGGCCACCAGGATGAAGAGCAACAGGAAGAGCGCGTGCAGCATCCCGGCGACGGGCCCGTGCGCGCCGGCGCGCACGTTGGTGGCGGTGCGCGCGATCGTGCCGGTCACGCAGATGCCGCCGAACAGCGCGGAGCCGATGTTGGCTGCCCCTTGCGAAACCAGTTCGCAGTTGGACCGGTGCCGCCGTCCGGTCATGCCGTCGGCAACGACCGCGGACAGCAGCGACTCGATCGCCCCCAGCAACGCGAACGCAACCGCGTCCGGCAGCACGGCCTGCGCCTTCGCCCACGACAGCGGCGGCAGCGCCGGCCACGGAAGCGTGCGCGGGATGTCGCCGAAGCGCGTGCCGATCGTCTCGACCGGCAATGCGAACAGCCAGGTGACCGCGGCCGCGGCGGCCACCGCGATCAGCAGGCCGGGCCACGCCGGACGAAGACGGCGCAGCAGGACGATGATCCCGACCGAGAGGACGCCGATGGCCGCCGCCGCGCCGTTCACCGTGGGAGCCGCAGCCGCCAGGACTTCGAACTTGGGAATGAGTGCGCCCGGCTCCTTCCCGTCGAGCGTGAGCCCGAACAGGTCTTTGATCTGGCTTGCAGCAATGATGACGGCGATGCCCGCGGTGAAGCCGACGGTGACGGGGTAGGGGATGAACTTGATGTAGGTGCCGAGGCGCAGAAAGCCCACGGCCAGCAGGATCGCGCCGGCCATCAAGGTCGCGAGGAACAAGCCGTCGAGGCCTTGCCGCTCGATCGTGGCGGCCACCAGCACGATGAACGCGCCGGCCGGCCCGCCGATCTGGAAACGGCTGCCGCCGAGCGCCGAGACCAGGAAGCCGCCGATGATCGCGGTATAGAGCCCACGATCCGGCGTCGTTCCGGATGCCACCGCAATCGCCATTGAGAGCGGCAGCGCTACGATCGCGACGGTGAGGCCGGCGAGCGCATCGGCGCGGAAGTCGCCGCGGCCGTAACCCTCGCGCAGGATGGTGACGAGCTTGGGCGTGAAAAGATCGACGAAGGTCGGCTTGCCGATGCCCGGCCGATGATCGGGACGTGCATTCATCGTGAGGTCGCTCTTTCCGGTCCGCCGGGCCGCAGCCGCGCGCCGGCAATAGCATGGCCGGGCAGCGTTAAATAATGACATTGAGGTACAAGCCCCGAATGCGTGCCGCTCGCCGACTGGTCTCGCCGATGGCAGCACGCCGGCCCGGTCGCCAGCAGATTGGGCAAGGAATATCGCCTCCCCTTGCCATCGCGGACATCCCCTGAAACGATGCCGTCACGGTCCTTCAAGAGGCCCTGACCTCGGCGCCGGTGGCCCGCGCCGATCGAGGAAGATCAAGATATGGCAGTTAACGGAGGCACGAGTTCCAAGGGTCCCCGGTGCATCGCGCTGGTGGGCCCATTCCAGAGCGGCAAGACCACCCTGATGGAAGCCATATTGGCGCGCACCGGCGCGGTGGCGCGGCAGGGCACCGTCGAGGCCGGCACCACGGTGGGCGACGCCAGCCCGGAGGCGCGCCATCACAAGATGAGCATCGAGGTCTCGTTCGCGACCACGAATTATCTCGGCGACAACTACACCTTCATCGATTGCCCCGGCTCGGTCGAGTTCGTGCACGACATGCGGGCGGTGCTGCCGGCGGTCGACGCCGCCGTGGTGGTCTGCGAGGCGGATGAGCGCAAGCTGCCGCAACTGCAGCTGCTGCTGCGCGAGCTCGAGGACCTGCAGGTCCCGCGCCTCTTGTTCCTCAACAAGATCGACAAGTCCGACAAGCGCGTGCGCGAGACGCTGAAGATGCTGCAGCCGGCCTCGCGGGTGCCGCTGGTGCTGCGGCAGATCCCGATCTGGACCGGCGAGATCGTCACCGGCTTCGTCGACCTCGCGCTCGAGCGCGCCTTCGTCTATCGCGAGCATGCGGCTTCCGAAGTCATCCCGCTCGACGGCACCGATCTCAGCCGCGAGCGCGAGGCGCGCTTCACCATGCTGGAGACACTCGCCGACCACGACGACGAGCTGATGGAGCAGCTGCTCGAAGACATTCCGCCGCCGCGCGACAAGGTATTCGACGACCTGTCGAAGGAGCTGCGCGATGGGCTGATCTGCCCGGTGCTGCTCGGGGTGGCCAGCCGCACCAATGGCGTGCAGCGCCTGCTCAAGGCGCTGCGCCACGAATGCCCGGGCCCGGCCGAGACCGCCAAGCGGCTGAACGTGAACCAGAACGGCGACGCCGTCGCCTACGTGCTGAAGACCTTCCACACCACGCATGGCGGCACCATGTCGGTGGCGCGCGTGCTCGCCGGCCAGATCGGCGACGGCACCACCCTGAATTCTCCCGACGGCGAGGCCGGCCGCGTCTCCGGCGTGTTCAAGCTCAACGGCCAAGCCGGCGAGAAGCGCGGCGCGGCTGAGGCCGGTGATACGGTGGGGTTGGGCAAGCTGGAGCACGCCAAGACCGGCGCGACGCTGTCTTCCGGCAAGCAGGCGCACGCCTCCGTCGCCGACGTGGCGGCGTACCCGCCGGTGCTGGCGATTGCGGCTTCCGCCAAGGAGCGCAAGGACGACGTGAAGCTCGGGCAGGCACTGGCGAAGCTGGTGCAGGAGGATCCGTCGCTCACCATCGTGCACAACCCCGAGACCCACGAAGTGGTGCTGTGGGGGCAGGGCGAGATGCACCTGCGCGTCGCAACCGAGCGGCTGGCCTCGCGCTTCGGCGTGAGCATCACGACCCGCCCGCCCACGGTCGGCTATCGCGAGACCATCCGCAAAGGCATCGTGCAGCGCGGCCGCCACAAGAAGCAGTCGGGCGGCCACGGCCAGTTCGGCGATGTCGTGCTCGACATCAGGCCGCAGCCGCGCAGCTCCGGCTTCACCTTCCAGGAGAAGATCACCGGCGGCGTGGTGCCGCGGAACTACATCCCGTCGGTGGAGGAAGGCGTGATCGACGGGCTCAAGCTCGGCCCCCTTGGCTTCCCGGTGGTGGATGTGGTCGTGACGTTGATCGACGGCTCCTACCACACGGTGGATTCCTCCGACATGGCGTTCCGCACCGCCGGCCGCATCGGCGTCACCGAGGCGCTGCCGCAATGCCAGCCGGTGCTGCTGGAGCCGATCCTTAACGTCGAGATCGTGTGCCCCTCCGACGCCACCGCGAAGGTGAACGCGATCGTGTCGGGTCGCCGCGGCCAGCTGCTCGGCTTCGACACCCGCGAGGGTTGGGATGGATGGGACGTGGTACGCGCCCTGATGCCGGAGGCGGAGATCGGCGACCTGATCGTCGAGGTGCGCTCGGCCACCGCCGGCGTCGGCAGCTACACCTGCAAGTTCGACCACATGGCGGAGCTCACCGGCCGCACCGCCGACCAGATCGTGGCGGCGCGGCGCGCGGCGGCTTGAGCGGCCGGCCGCGCGCATGAACGTGACCGCGCCCACGCCGTACGACGAGGTCTTCTATCCGGGC
>DASWSO010000490.1:0-2373 GCA_036402635.1 Xanthobacteraceae bacterium | reverse complement strand
ACCGGGCGGTCGGCGGCTTCGGCCTCCGAGAACGGCACCGTTGCGCTGTCGCCGTAGACCGAGCTCGACGACGCGTAGATCAGCCGCTTCACGCCCGTCTGGCGGCAGGCCTCCAGCACTGCCAGGAAGCCGTCCAGATTGGAGGAGGCATAGGCGCGCGGATTGTCCACCGAATAGCGCACGCCCGCCTGCGCGGCGAAATGCAGGATCGCGGCCGGTCGGTAGTCGGCGACGAGGCGCAGGACGTCGTCGTGCGCCGCCAGATCGCGCTGCTCGAAGGTGAAGCCGGCGTGCCGCCGCAGCTGCGCCAGCCGGTCCTGCTTGAGCTGCGGCTCGTAATAGGCGTTGAGGCTGTCGACGCCCAGCACCTCGGCGCCTTCGCGCAGCAGGCGGTCGGCGACATGCATGCCGATGAATCCGGCGCAGCCGGTCACCAGCACGCGCGGCTTCGACGCTTCCGTCATGCCGGCGCGAACGCGCGCTGTGCCGGCTCGGGCCGCAGGCGGCCTTCCTCGATGGCGTGACAGGCCACCAGCGTCGGGTCGGAGGCGATCAGCCGCGGACGCTCGGCCCGGCAGCGCTCGAAGGCGTGCGGGCAGCGCGGATGGAATGGGCAGCCGGACGGCGGGTTCACGGGGTTCGGCACTTCGCCTTCGACGGGTTTGCGCGCGCGCCCGGTGAGATCGAGGTCGGGCACCGCGTCGAGCAGCATGCGGGTATAGGGATGGCGCGGCCGCGCGAACAGCTCGGTCGCGGGCGCGATCTCGACCAGGCGGCCGAGATACATCACGCCGACGCGGTTGGCCATATGCCGCACGACCGCGAGGTTGTGGCTGATGAACAGGTAGGTGAGACCGAATTCGCGCTGCAGGTCGCGCATCAGGTTGAGGATCTGCGCCTGCACGGAAACGTCGAGCGCGGAGGTCGGCTCATCGCAGACGATGAATTCCGGCTGCGAGGAGAGGGCGCGTGCAATCGCGATGCGCTGGCGCTGGCCGCCGGAGAACTCGTGCGGGTATTTGCGCCCGTCCTTCGGATCGAGGCCGACCAGGCGCAGCAGCTCCTCGATGCGGACCGTGCGCTCGCGCGCCGTCTTGATCAGCCCGAACGCCTTCAGCGGCTCGGCGATGATGTCCTCGGCGCGCCAGCGCGGATTGAGGCTCGCGTAGGGGTCCTGGAAGATCATCTGGATGCGGCGGCGCAGCCGCTGGCGCTGCGACGCATGGCGGGCGCCGCTCATGGTGACGCCGTCGATCACCACCGCGCCGACGGTCGGCCGCACCAGCCCGACCACCATCTTGGCGACCGTGGACTTGCCGGAACCGGACTCCCCGACCAGCGCAAACGTCTCGCGCCGCGCGATCTCAAACGACACCTCGGCGGCCGCCACCAGCAGCCGGCGCGGCAGCCGCTCGATGACGCGATTGAGCCACGGCGCCGAAACGTCGTAGATGCGGCCGAGTTTCTCCACCTGCACGAGCGGCTCAGTGTGCAACGGAACGGCCGCCGGCTGCGCGCTCATGACGCGGCCTCGGCCCTGGCCGGCGCATCCTCGTACAGCCAGCAGGCGGCGTGCGAGGCTCGCAGCGGGATCAGCGGCGGCCGCTCCACGGCGCAGTGGGCAAACACGTGCGGGCAGCGGGTGCGGAACGGGCAGCCGGACGGGATCGCGTCCAGCCGCGGCATCGCGCCGGGTATCTGCGACAGCCTCTCGTTGTCGCCGTCGAGCCGCGGGATCGAGCCCATCAGCCCCTGCGTGTAGGGGTGATACGGCTTCTGGATCACCTCGCGCACCGGGCCGATCTCGGCCAGCCGCCCGGCATACATGACGGCGACGCGGTCGGCGGTCTCGGCGATCACCCCCATGTCGTGGGTGATCAGCATGACGGCGGCGCCGTGCTCGCGGCAGAGCCGCTTCAGCAGTGTGATGATCTGCGCCTGCACCGAGACGTCGAGCGCGGTTGTCGGTTCGTCGGCAATGACGAGCTCCGGATTGGCGGCGAGCGCCAGCGCCAGCACCACCCGCTGCCGCATGCCGCCGGAGAACTGGTGCGGGTAGTTGTCTATACGGGCGTCCGCCGCCGGGATGCCCACTTCGGCGAGCAGCGCCAGCGCGCGCTTGCGCGCCGCGGCGGCGCCGAGCCCGAGATGGGTCTGGATCGTTTCGATCAGCTGCTCGCCAATGCGGTAGAGCGGATCGAGGCTGGTGAGCGGGTCCTGGAACACCATGCCGATGCGCTTGCCGCGGATGCGGCGCATGGCGTCGGGCGGCAGGTTGTCGATGCGCCGTCCCTCGAGCAGGATCTCGCCGCCGGCGATGCGCCCCGGCCGCTCGAGGAGCCCGATGATCGCGGTGCCGGTGATCGACTTGCC
>DASWSO010000489.1:0-5094 GCA_036402635.1 Xanthobacteraceae bacterium | reverse complement strand
CCACGCTGAAGGTCGGCACCTAGGCTTACGTCGACTTTGCGCAGCCGCGGCCGTACTATTGGCGTCTGGCGAGGATACCGGATGGCCCAGATCGCCCGCACGCTGCACGAAGCGCTTCAGCCGATCACCGACGGCTGCACGCTGCTGGTGGCGCGCGAGACCGCCGGGGTCGCCATGGAGGCGACGCGCGCGCTGATCCGCCGTGGCGTCCGGCACCTCACGCTGGTCACGCTGCCGACGTCGAGCCTGCAAGCCGACATGCTGATCGGCGCCGGCTGCGTCGACACGATCGAGACGTCCGCAGTCGGCCTCAACGAGTACGGCCCGGCGCCGCGTTTTACCGCGGCAGCGCTCGCCGGAACCGTCCGTATCAGGGATGCGACCTGCCCGGCGCTGCACGCCGCCGTACAGGCGGCCGAGAAAGGCGTGCCGTTCATGCCGCTGCGCGGCATCATCGGCTCCGACCTGCTCGAGCGCCGCCCGGACTGGAAGGTGATCGACAATCCCTTCGACGCCGACGATCCGATCGTGCTGCTGCCGGCTCTGAAGGCCGATGTCGCGCTGTTCCACGCGCCGATGGCGGACCGCGCCGGCAATGTCTGGATCGGCCGCCAGCGCGAGTTCGCCGCCATGGCGCATGCGGCCGCCAAGACCGTCGTGACGGTGGAGAAAATCTCCGAGCAGAATCTGCTGGCCGATCCGGTGCTCGCAGCCGGCACGCTCGCGGGCTTCTACGTCGAGACGGTCGCGGTGGCGGAGCGCGGCGCGTGGCCGCTGCCGCTGCCGGATCATTATCCGGTGGACGAAGAGCACCTGCTCGAATACGCGCGCCTCGCCGCGACGGCGGAAGGCTTCGCCACATACCTCGACCGCCATGTGCATGCGCGGCAGGCGGCGTAATCGGTGTCCCGAGAATCCTGCAGCGACGAGGAGCTGCTCGCCGACGTCATCGCCGGGCTGATCGGCGACGTGCGTCACGTCGCGGTCGGCAATTCGTCGCCGATCCCGGCGATGGCGGCGCTGCTGGCGCGCGAGCGCGGCGACGGACGGCCTTACGTCTCGCTGCTGCAGAGCCGCAAGCACAACTTCTTCACCGACGGCGGGCGCGAGCTGTTCGATTGCGCCGCACAGGGTCGCATCGACGTGTTCTTCCTGTCGGGCGGACAGATCGACGGCAGCGGCAACGTCAACCTGGTCAGCGTCGGCGAGCCTGACCACCCGAGGGTGCGTTTTCCCGGCTCGTTCGGCTCCGCGCACCTCTATTACCTGGTGCCCAAGGTAATCCTATTCCGCACCGAGCATTCGCGCCGCACGCTGGTCGAGAAGGTCGACTTCATCAGCGCACCAGGCGTTTCGGCCGAGAACGTGTATCGGCCGGGGGGACCGGTCGCCCTGGTGACCAATCGCTGCGCGTTTGCGTTCGACCGCGCGCGCGGACGCTTTCGGCTGGTCAGCGTGCATCCTGGCCATACGGTCGACGAGGTGATCGAGAACACCGCGTTCGACTTCGACCGCAGCGACGATGTGCCCACGACAACGCCACCTTCGGCCGACACGCTACGGCTGATGCGCGACCTGGTGGCGCCGCAACTCGCCGAGATCTACCCGCAATTCGCCGCGCGCGTGTTCGGCGTCAAGCCGCCGGCAGCCGAGATAGCCGACGCATGACAGCCACGAGCTCCTGCGCTAGAGAGCCGGCATGAACGAAAAGCCAAAGCCCGGCGCGGGCCTCAAGCTTGCGCTCGACCTCGGTCCGCTGGTCCTGTTCTTCGCCGCCAATGCGCGCTGGGGCATTTTCGCCGGCACCGCCGTGTTCATGGTCGCGATCCTGATCGCGCTCGCCGTGTCGTACGCGCTGACGCGGCGGCTGCCGATCATGGCGATCGTCTCCGGCATCGTGGTGACGGTATTCGGCGGGCTGACGCTCGTCCTTCACGACGAGACCTTCATCAAGATGAAGCCGACCATCATCTACGTGTTGTTCGGCGGCGCGCTGCTGGGCGGGCTCGCGTTACGCAAGCCGCTGCTGGCCCGACTGTTCGACGCGATGTTCGAGCTCGACCCGGAGGGGTGGCGCAAGCTGACGGTGCGATGGGCCTTGTTCTTCCTCGCGCTGGCGCTCGCGAACGAGGTCGTGTGGCGCACGCAGACCACGGAATTCTGGCTTGGCTTCAAGGCCGCGACCGTGGTGCTCACCTTCGCATTCGCCGCCGCGCAGTTCCCGCTGCTGAAGCGGCACGCGCCGCCGGGTAGCGCCCTGCACGAAAAGAGTTGAGCCCGCCGGGCGGCGGGCTCCACGCGTCATCGGGTTCGCGCTAGGTCGTGGAAGATCAGCTGGCGGCTTTGCGGTTCACCTTGGATTCCGCCAGCGCGGTGAGCTTCTTGTCGGTCGCCTTCTCCTCGTCGAGGTTCTTCTGCAGCAGCGGAACGACCTCGTTGCGGCCGAGCTGCTCGGCCCAGGCGATTAACGTGCCGTAACGGGTGATCTCGTAGTGCTCGACCGCCTGCGCGGCGGCAATCAGCGCGGCGTTGAGCACCTGCTGGTCCTCGACCTCGCCGGCGATCTCGTTGGCTTCCTCAATGATGCCGTCGATGGCCGGGCAGTCGACGCCCTGCGGCTGCTCACCGAGCTTGCCGAACACCTGCTCGAGCCGCTTGATCTGCTCCTTGGTCTCGGTCAGGTGGGTCTTGAACCCGTTCTTGAGCTGCGCGTCCGACGCTTTCTCGATCATGTCGGGCAGCGACTTCGCGATCTGGTTTTCCGCGTAATAGATGTCCTGCAGCGTGTGCAGGAACAGGTCATCCATGGTCTGGATGTCTTTCGAGAACCAACCCATCGTCGTTTCCTTCGGTGCTGAGGCGTCACGTTTCGCGGCCGAACGGCCTGACGATCAAACTCGTGAGCGGCGCCATCCGTTCCGCCGCCGCAGCCTTTGCGTGCCCGCCCGGGATGTACAGAGCGGGAACGATCAGCCGCCGACGCTGCGCGCCTTCTCGATCGCCGGCATCAGCACGCGGGCAAGATTGTCCTCGGTGATCGGGCCGACCAGCTTGAAGGCGATCCGGCCCTGCGGATCGACGATGAACGTTTCCGGAACCCCGTAGACGCCCCACTCGATCGAGGCGCGGCCGTTGGCGTCGGTGCCGACCGCACTGAACGGATTGCCGTAGCGGCCGAGGAAGCGCCGCGCATTCTCCGGCTGATCTTTGTAGTTGATTCCGACCAGGCGCAGCCCATTGGTCTCCGCCAGCCGCATCAGGATCGGCGCCTCGTCGTGGCACGGTACGCACCAGGACGCCCAGACGTTCACCACCGTCACCGCTCCCTGCAGCGCCGCGGGGTCGAGCCCGGGCACGGCAGCGCCAGCGCGCTGCAGTTCGGGAAGCGGCGGCAGCGGCGTCGCCGGCACCGCGCGCCCGATCAGCGCCGAGGGCAGCCGCGCCGGATCGCCCGCATAGAGCCGCAGCAGGAACAGCCCGGAGAGGCCGAAGAACAGCGTGAGCGGAAGCAGCACCAGCCAGCGGCGGGTCCCGGTGCCTGCGGCAAGGCGGGGCGCCGTCATCGCTGCCCGGTCGAATGGCGCGCCGACCGGCGCGGCACACTCGCCTCCAGTTCGAGCAGCATTCGCAGCTGCATGCGCCGGTCCAGCACGACCCAGACCACCAGCAGGGCGACCACGACCGCGGTGGTCCCGTAGGCCGCCAGGATGAAGGTGGCGTGCGGCCCGAGTCCCATGCTCAGGCTCCCGGCGCGCGCTGCGCCTGCAACAGCCGCAGCGTGCGGACGCGGCGGCGCAGGACTTCATTGCGCATGGCGGCGAGGTGCAGGGTCAGGAACAACAGCGTGAAGGCCACCGCCATCGCCAGCAGCGGCATCAGGATGCTGCCGTGAATCGCAGGCCCCCCGAGCCGGAACACGGAGGCTGGCTGGTGCAGCGTGTTCCACCAGTCGACCGAGAACTTGATGATCGGGATGTTGATGGCTCCGACCAGGGTCAGGATCGCGGCGAGGCGCCCTGCCCGCCCAGGATCGTCGACCGCGCGCCACAGCGCCAGCACTCCGAGATACATCAGGAACAACACCAGCACCGAGGTGAGGCGCGCGTCCCAGACCCAATACGTGCCCCACATCGGGCGGCCCCACAGCGAGCCGGTGAGCAGGCATACGAACGTGAACGCAGCCCCGATCGGCGCGGCACTGCGTGCCGCGACATCGGCGAGCGGATGCCGCCACACCAGCGTGCCGAGCGCCGAGGCGGTCATGACCACCCACCCGGCCAGCGCCAGCCAGGCGGCGGGCACATGGATGAACATGATCTTGACGGTGGCGCCCTGCTGGTAGTCGTCAGGCGCGACGAACCACGCGAGGTACAGGCCGACCGCCAAGGCCACCGCCGTCACGGCCGCAAGCCAAGGCAACACCCGGTCTGCCAATGCCAAGAACCGGGTCGGATTGGCCAAATCGATCAGCGCCATGGTCGGGTGTCATATTGGGCCGGTGCCGCTCGCGCAATGCGGCTGCCGGTCCAACCGTGCGGGCCAACGGGTGATCCGCCGCTCACGCGGAGGTCCCCTTCGCCTGCTCGGATACGGCTGAGCTTAGCCGCGGCCGTTCTTGCCGTCGGACTCCCCAGTCGCGCCCAGCATATGGGGCTGCAAGGAGGCGGTCCCGTCGTCGTCGCCCTGGGCTTTCTGCATCATCTCATGCGCCATGCTCAGGAGGCGGTCGGCGACGTCGGGGTCGTCACACACGCCGGCGTACATGAGAAGGGTTTCGGCTTGCCGCTGGTAGTATTTTGGACTTGGCATCTCGTACTGCACGCTGGTGGGCCCCGACCTGAAACCGTGTTGGTTCGGATTGGTTCCCGACTCCGCTTCCTGCGCGGCTTGGTGTTGCAGCCGCGCTTCGCCGCGTAGTCCCCCTATTCCATTCCGGCACGCAGGGCGGCCGCAGCGGCAAACGGCGCGATTGCGAGGCTGCCGAGCGCCAAGGCGCACAGGATCGTGAACGGCGTCCCGTACGAGCCCGGCCCGGCCACGGCCGCATTCGATGCCGCGACTCCGAAGATCAGCACCGGAGCGGCGAGCGGCAAT
>DASWSO010000488.1:0-2923 GCA_036402635.1 Xanthobacteraceae bacterium | reverse complement strand
AGCGGAGCGAAACCCATCAAGACGTCATGCGCCAAAGCGATGGGTTTCGCGAAGGGCTCAACCCATCCTACGGGCTACGGGCTGCGTGCTAATACGGCGCGGTCTGCCAGCCTTTTGCCTTGATGGCGGGAATCGCGTCGGACGTCAGGAAGGCGATGAGGGCCTTGCCGCCTCCGGCATTGGTCGCGGCGGTGCTCACGCCGGCCGACAGGCTGACATAGTCCTGCAGCTCCGTCGGCAGCGTCCCCACCAGCTCGACGGCGGGGTCGGAGTTGATGCCGGGCGCGTGCCACACCGCCCATTCGGTCTCGCCGTTCGCCGTCGCCTTGGTGACCTGCGCCGGCGGCATCGACTTGAGCTTGGGCTTGACCTGCTCCGCGATGCCGAGGCGCTGCATGATCTCGGCGAAATGCTCGCCGCTGTGACCGTCGCCGATATAGGCAATCCCCTTGGCGTTGAGGATCGCGGCCTTGAACGCCGCGACCGAGCCGATATCGGGTTTCGGCTCGCCCTTGCGCACCGCCACCGCAACGCCGGCGCGGGCGACGTCCTTGCGCGTGGCGGCGTCGAGCTTGCCTTGCTTGATGAACCCATCCACGGTCGATGCGCCGATCAGCAGCACGTCGAAGCTCTCGCCGTCGTTGATCCGCTTGGTCAGGCCGCCTTCCGATCCGTACACGGGAACGATCTTGTCGCCGGTCTTGCGCTCGAACTCCGGAGCAATCTGGTCGACCGCCGACTTGAAGCCGGCGCCGGCGAAAAGCCGGATGTCTGCCGCCTCGCCCGGCTGAGCGAGCGCACCGATCGCGGCGACCAGGCCGGCAGCAAGAAGTCGCTTCATGGTTCCCCCCCTTTGTCGCCATCGACGGCTCGCACAGGATCCGAACGGAGAGCATCGCGCCTTCAACAACCGGATGCGCGAGCGGGCCCTGTAGGCAGCGCGCGCGGTGCGATAAGTTCGCTCCGGCACAAGTATTACCCTCCTTCATCGGCTCCGCAACCGCGCGGAGGTGGCCACCTCGTGCGCTCCCTTGGGCAGCGTTTCGCTCGATGCTGACGCCATCCGACGGGGTTCCGACGCAGGCGGCTGCGGAGTACGGTGGCGGCGACAGCGAGATTTGAGCGAACGGGATCATGGACAATCAGACTCTTGGCAAAATCGCCGTGATGGGCGCCGGTGCGGTCGGCTGCTTCTACGGCGCCATGCTGGCGCGCGCGGGCGGGGACGTGACGCTCATCGGCCGGGCGCGCCATGTGGACGCCGTCAACGCGCACGGCCTCACCCTGGAGATGCGCGGCACGCGCGAGCAGATCGCGATGCCGGCCAGCGTCGACCCCGCGGCGGTCGCGGATGCGCGGCTCGTCTTGTTCTGCGTGAAGTCGACCGCAACCGACGAGGCCGCGCACGCGATCGCGCCGCATCTTGCTCCCGACGCCGTGGTGCTGGCGCTGCAGAACGGCGTCGACAACGTCGAGCGGCTGGGCGCGGCGCTGACGCAGCCGGTAATCCCCGCCGTCGTCTATGTCGGCTGCGCCATGGCGGGGCCGGGCCACGTCCAGCATAACGGGCGCGGCGACCTCGTCATCGGCGCCCACGGGCCCGGCACGCCCGCGCTTGCGGCGCGGCTTAACGAGATCGCAAGCGCGTTCGGCGCGGCCGGCGTGCCGGTGCGCATTTCCGACAACGTCATCGGCGAGTTGTGGGTTAAGCTCGCGATCAACTGCGCCTACAACGCGCTCTCCGCGCTCACCCGCGGCCGCTACGGCTTCCTGATCGAGAAGCCGCAGGCGCGCCGCCTGATGCGCGATGTGGTGGAGGAGATCGAGGCGCTCGCCGTGGCCAAGGGCGTGCGCATCCCGGACGACAAGCTGTTGCAGACTGTCTACGCCGTCGCCGCCGGGATGCCGGTGCAGACCTCATCGACCGAGCAGGACATCGCGCGCGGCCAGCCGACCGAGATCGACCACCTCAACGGCTATGTCGCGCGCGAAGGCGAAGCGCGCGGCCTGGCCACGCCCGTCAACCGCACGCTGCACGCGCTGGTCAAGGTGCTGGAGGGGAATCGGACGGGGTGAGTTGGTGGGTGGGCAAAGTTGTAGGGTGGGTTAGCCGAAGGCGTAACCCGCCGTCACCGTGGATCGGCAGAAAAGGCGGATTACGCTTCGCTAATCCGCGCTACGGGCTACGGGCTGTAGGGTGGGCAAAGCGAAGCGTGCCCACCATTCCATCCGCCAACACAGACCAGGCGGTGGGCACGGCGCGAAGCCGCGCCTTTGCCCACCCTACGCACTGAGTTGTAGGGTGGGCAAAGCGAAGCGTGCCCACCCTCTTTCCCCGGATACGAACGAAATGGTGGGCACGGCGCGAAGGCGCGCCTTTGCCCACCCTACGGTCTCACTTGACCCCGTAGCTGTCGTACAGACGGCCGACCGTGCCGTTCTCGTGCAGCTTGCGGACGATCTGGTCGTGCGCCAGATCCTCGACCGCAATCGCCAGCACGCGCGGATCGGTGAGGCCGATGACGCGCTGCATGTTGCGCATCGCCGGGATCGATGGCGTGAGCTGCCGGTTGGCGCGCGTCAGGAAACTGCGATACGCGCCGTCGATGGCGGCGGGCGTCGACAGGCTCATGCGCGCGGCAATCGTTTTGCGGACGGCCTCCTCGTTCTGCGGCGCCAACCCGAACGCAAAGCCTTCGGCCAGCGCGGTGACCACCTGTTCGACCAAGTCCGGGCGCTGGCGCAGGAACTGGGTGGTGACCACCAGCGCGCTCTGCACGCCGGTGATATTGGCGGCCTGCAGGTCCAGGATCAGCGAGAAGCCGTCGGCCCGCAGCTGTGCGGCGCGCGCCGGCTCGATCGTGATCGCGTCGACGCGGCCGGCCTCCAGCGCCGCGACCTGTTGCGGCACGCCACCGACGTC
>DASWSO010000487.1:0-3315 GCA_036402635.1 Xanthobacteraceae bacterium | reverse complement strand
CGATCCGCGCATCCGGGTGGGCTGACACATGACCGAATCTTACGCGCCCCCGCTGCTCGAAGTGGTCGGTCCGACCTCCGGCGCACTGCTGCGCCGTCGTATCTTCACCCACAACGGGCTGCTCATCGGCTCAACCCTGCTCGCCATCGTGCTGCTGATGGCGCTGCTGGCGCCGCTGATCGCCCCGCATGATCCTTACGCGCAGGATCTCACCCAGCGCATGATCCCGCCGCTTTGGTACGAAAAGGGTACCTGGGCGCACGTGCTCGGCACCGACAATCTCGGCCGCGACTACCTCTCGCGCGTCATCTACGGCGCTCGCATCTCATTGCTGATCGGCTTCGCCGTGATGATGATCTCGGGTCTGATCGGCGCCGCCCTCGGGCTTGCGGCCGGCTATTTCGGCGGCCGCACCGACATGGTGGTCACCTTTTTCATCACCATCCGGCTCGCCATGCCGGTGATCCTGGTGGCGCTCGCCGTCGTGGCGATGGTCGGCGGCTCGCTGTGGGTCGTGGTGCTGGTGCTCGGCCTGTTGAAGTGGGATCGCTTCGCGGTCGTCATGCGCGCCGCGACTCAGCAGGTGCGCTCTCTCGACTACGTGACGGCCGCCGCCGCGACCGGCGCTTCCACTCCGCGCATCATCGTCGGCGAGGTGCTGCCCAACGTGTTGCCGCAGCTGATCGTGGTGGCCAGCGTGGAGGCGGCGAGCGCTATCCTGCTCGAAGCCGCATTGTCGTTCCTCGGCCTCGGCGTGCAGCCGCCGCTGCCGTCCTGGGGACTCATGATCGCGGAGGCCAAGGCCTATATGTTCTTCTCGTTCTGGCTGATCGCCATTCCGGGCACCGCGCTGGCGCTGCTCGTGCTCGCCATCAACATGGTGGGCGACGGCATCCGCGACATCAGCGCGCCCTCGGGGAGGGGCTGACCGTGGCGCCGCTGCTCAGCGTATCCGGCCTCACCGTCGACCTCGCCACCCCGCGCGGCACCCTGCACGCCGTGCGCGACATCTCCTTCGACATCAATGCGGGCGAGACCCTGTGCTTGGTCGGCGAGTCCGGCTGCGGCAAGTCGATGACCGCACTCGCCCTGATGGGCCTGTTGCCCAACAGCGCCACCCGCCGCGCACGCCATCTCGCCTTCGAGGGCGGCGATCTCGCCAACGTGACGCCGCGCAAGCTCGCCAGCCTGCGCGGCAATCGCATGGCGATGATCTTCCAGGAGCCGATGACGGCGCTCAACCCCGCCTACACGATCGGCGATCAGCTGATCGAGGTGCACCGCCGCCACAAGGGCTCGACCTATGCGGCGGCCCGCGAACGCGCGATCGAGCTGTTGGAGAAGGTCGGCATCACCCCCGCAGGCGAGCGGCTCGGCCAGTTTCCGCACCAGCTCTCAGGCGGCCTGCGCCAGCGCGTGATGATCGCCATGGCGCTGATGTGCGGTCCGACCCTGCTGATCGCCGACGAGCCCACCACGGCGCTCGACGTGACCATCCAGGCGCAGACTCTCCGCCTCCTCATCGATATCCAGCGCGACCTCGGCGTCGCCATGCTGCTGATCACCCACGACCTCGGTGTGGTGGCGCGCGTCGCCCAACGAGTCGCGGTAATGTATGCCGGCGAGATCGTCGAGAGCGCGACCGCGGCTTCGCTATTCCGAAAACCCCGCCACCCCTATACGCGCGGGCTGATGGCCTCGATTCCGATCCCCGGCCGCACGCCGCCTGGCGAGCGGCTCGGCTCCATTCCGGGCATCGTGCCGTCGCTGATCGGCGAGGTGCGCGGCTGCGCCTTCCGCGACCGCTGCGCCTTCGCCTTCGCGCCCTGCGCCGAGACGGTGCCGTGGCGCGCCGACAACGAGCACGGCTGGCGCTGCACGCTGCCCGAAGTCCCAGCCGAGGCTGCCGAATGACCACGCTTTTGGAAGCGCGCGGCGTCTCGCGCACCTTTACGGTCAGCCGCGGCATGTTCGCGAAGAAGCGCCTGCTGCACGCGGTCTCCGACGTGAACCTCCACATCGCCAAGGGCGAGGTGCTGGGCCTGGTCGGCGAGTCGGGCTCCGGCAAGTCGACGCTGGCGAAGATGCTGCTCGGCCTGTTGCCGCCGACGCGCGGCTCCATCCATCTGGGCGGCGTGGATGTTGCCGGCATGAGCCGGCTCGACATGGCGCGCCGCATCCAGCCGGTGTTCCAGGATCCCTATTCGTCGCTCAATCCGCGCAAGCGGGTGGTATCGATCGTGTCGCTGCCGCTAGCCGTGCAGGGCATCGGCTCCGCCGAGGAGCGGCGCGAGAAGGCGATCGCCATGCTCTCCCGGGTCGGCCTCGCCCGCCGTCACGCCGACCTCTATCCGAACGAGCTTTCCGGCGGCCAGCGCCAGCGCGTCGCGATCGCGCGCGCGCTTGTGGTCGAGCCGGAACTGGTGCTTCTCGACGAACCGACGTCCGCGCTCGACGTCTCGGTACAGTCGCAGATCCTCAACCTGCTGCTCGACCTGCGCGGCGATCTCGGGCTCACTTATGTGTTCATTAGTCACAATCTGGCGGTAATCGAACACATCGCGACTCGCGTCGCCGTAATGTATCTCGGCCGCATCGTCGAGCAGTCGGAGCGCGACGCGCTGTTTCGCGTGCCCCGCCATCCCTATACGCGCGCGCTGCTCGACAGCGTGCTGACGCCCGAGCCAGGGCTCGGCGTGCCTGATACCGGGCTCGGGCTTGCGATGCCGAACCCGCTCGACCCACCGCCCGGCTGTGTGTTCCACCCGCGCTGTTCGGAATTAGGCCACCGCTGCCGCACCGAGCTGCCGCGCACCGTGCAAGACGCCGGTGGCTTGATGGCCTGCCACCTCTACGACGGCGGCGTCGCCAGGCAGCATGACTGCCTTTCACCTCTCCCCGCGTACGGGGAGAGGGAGTGAGAATCCGATTGCGTTTTGTCAAACAGGCCGTCCCAAGGAATTTCGCATGAGCCGAGAAGCCGCCATCGCCAGCGCCGAAGCCTATTTCGACAGCGGCGCGTTCAAGACCGACCTCGCGCGCCGGGTCGCAATCCCGACCGAGAGCCAGAACCCGGAACGCGTGGCCGAGCTCAAACGCTACATCGAGACGGAGATACGGCCCGCCCTGGAGGCGATGGGCTTTATCTGCCGCGTGCTCACGCAAGGTAAGGCCCGCGGGCCCTTCCTGTATGCCGAGCGCTTCGAGGACAAAGCGCTGCCGACCGTGCTCGGCTACGGCCACGGTGACGTGATCCGTGGGCTGGAATCGGGCTGGAAGGATGGCCTCTCACCCTGGCAGCTCACCGAGATGGAT
>DASWSO010000486.1:0-7304 GCA_036402635.1 Xanthobacteraceae bacterium | reverse complement strand
ACCGAGTACCGGGCGCTGGTCGACCTGCCCGGCATCGAGAACGCCAAGGTGTGGGAGCCTGAGCCGTCGCGCGTGTACCTGTGGGAACGTCACTGATGCCGACTGTCGACCTCGCGCAGACGTCGCTGCGCGACCTCAACTCCGCGCTGCACCGGCTTGCCGCCGACACCAACGAGACGCACTGGCGCGTGCTCAACCCGCGCGGCCAGCATTCGGTGGCGGCCGGCATCGACGCTCCGGTCACGGTCGAGGTGGAAGGCCACGTCGGCTATTACTGCGCCGGTATGAACAAGCAGGCGACCGTGGTGGTGCGCGGCAACGCCGGCCAAGGCGTCGCCGAGAACATGATGTCCGGCCAGGTGCACGTGCAGGGCGACGCCTCGCAGGCGGCGGGAGCGACCGGCTGCGGTGGGCTCCTGGTGATCGACGGCAATGCCTCGGCGCGCTGCGGCATCTCGATGAAGGGCATCGACATCGTCGTGAAAGGCTCGGTCGGGCACCTCTCCGCCTTCATGGCGCAGGCCGGCAGCCATGTGGTCCTCGGCGATGCCGGCGAAGCGCTGGGCGACTCAATCTACGAGGCGCAGCTGTTCGTGCGCGGCACCGTGAAAAGCCTTGGCGCCGACTGCATCGAGAAGCCGCTGGAAGAGGAACACAAGGCGGCGTTGCGCTCGCTGCTCGACGCCGCCGGCGTCAATGGGGTCGATCTCGGCGCCTTCCGCCGCTACGGTTCGGCGCGCCGGCTCTACCACTTCCACATCGACAATGTGGGGTCGTACTGATGAATGCGCCGCAGGATCGCTGGATCCACACGCCGCCGCGCAAGTCGGCCACCTTCGACGATGCCGCGATCGCGGAAATCCACCGCGCGGCTGCGACCGGCATCTACGACATCCGCGGCGCCGGCGCGAAACGCAAGCTGCCGCATTTCGACGATTTGTTGTTTCTCGGCGCCTCCATCAGCCGTTATCCGCTTGAAGGCTATCGCGAGAAGTGCGTGACCGAGGTGATCATCGGTGAGCGGTTCGCCAAGAGGCCGATCACGCTGAAGATTCCGATCACCATCGCCGGCATGAGCTTCGGCTCGCTCTCGGCGCAGGCCAAGGAAGCGCTCGGGCGCGCCGCCAGCGCGGTCGGCACTTCGACCACGACCGGTGACGGCGGCATGACGCCGGAGGAGCGGGAGAGCTCGAAGACGCTGGTCTATCAGGTGCTGCCGTCGCGCTATGGCATGAACCCGGACGATCTGCGCAAGGCGGACGCGATCGAGGTGGTGGTCGGGCAAGGCGCCAAGCCGGGCGGCGGCGGCATGCTGCTCGGGCAGAAGATCACCAAGCGGGTCGCGGCGATGCGGGTGCTTCCCGAGGGGATCGACCAGCGCTCCGCCTGCCGGCACCCGGACTGGACCGGACCGGACGATCTCGAGATCAAGATCCACGAGCTGCGCGAGATCACCGATTGGGAGAAGCCGATCTACGTCAAGGTCGGCGCCTCGCGGCCCTATTACGACACGGCGCTCGCCGTGAAGGCCGGCGCCGACGCGGTCGTGCTGGACGGCATGCAGGGCGGCACCGCGGCCACGCAGGACGTCTTCATCGAGAACGTGGGGCTTCCCACCCTCGCCGCCATTCGGCCGGCCGTGCAGGCGCTGCAGGACCTCGGTATGCACCGCAAGGTGCAGTTGATCGTCTCCGGCGGCATCCGCAACGGCGCCGATGTGGCAAAGTGCCTGGCGCTCGGCGCCGACGCCGTTTCGATCGGCACCGCGGCCCTGATCGCGCTGGGCGACAACGATCCGCATCTGGAAGACGAGTAGCGCGCGCTCGGCACCACGGCGGGCGCTTACGATGATTGGCACGAGGGCCGCGACCCGGCCGGCATCACCACCCAGGACCCGACGCTCGCGGCGCGGCTCGACCCGGTGATCGCCGGGCGCAAGCTCGCCAACTTCCTATCCGTGCTGACGCTGGAGACGCAGACCATCGCGCGCGCCTGCGGCAAATCGCACATCCACAATCTTGAGCCCGAGGATCTGGTGGCGCTGACCATCGAAGCCGCCGCCATGGCTCGCGTCCCGCTCGCCGGGACCGACTGGATTCCGGGTAGACTGTGAGAACGTTTCCGTCAGTTGTCCGGTTCAGCACGCTCACTGGTTATGCCCGGCACCCGGGACCGGCCTCCGGCCTCCGGCCGGCCCGAGCACAAGCCTTGTGCCGGGCATCCACGTCTGTCTTGCGGCTTGCGACAGCAAAGATGTGGATGGCCGGGACAAGCCCGGTCCTGACGAAGGCGTAGAGGGGAACATAAATGCCGTCGTGGAGTGAGATCGCCAAGGACAAGGGCATCCGCTACTTCCTGATCGCCTTCGTCGACCTGTTCGGGACGATGCGGGCCAAAATCGTTCCGGCGAGCGCGATCGATGGCGTGGCCAAGTCCGGCGCCGGCTTTGCCGGTTTCGCGACCTGGTTCGACATGACGCCGGCGGACCCCGACGTGCTGGTCATGCCGGAACAGGACAGCCTGATCCAGCTGCCGTGGAAGCCGGAAGTCGCCTGGGTCACCGGCGACCTGATGATGGGCGGCAAGCCGGTGGCGCAGAACCCCCGCCAGGTGCTCAAGCGCGTGGCTGCTGTGGCGGCCGAGCACGGCTACGAGCTCAAGACCGGGGTGGAGTGCGAATACTTCCTGATCACCCCGGACGGCCAGGCGATCTCGGACGCCGCCGACCAGCAGGTGAAGCCCTGCTACGACCAGCAGGCGTTGATGCGGCGCTACGACATCGTTGCGGAGATCTGCGACGCCATGGTGTCGCTCGGCTGGAAGCCGTACCAGAACGACCATGAGGACGCGAACGGCCAGTTCGAGATGAACTGGGAATACGACAACGCATTGCGGACTGCGGACAAGCACGCATTCTTCAAATTCATGGTGAAATCAATCGCCGAGAAGCATGGCTTGCGCGCGACCTTCATGCCGAAGCCGTTCTCCAATCTGACGGGCTCCGGCTGTCACGTGCACGCTTCCCTCTGGTCCACGAAGGACGGCAGCTGCGTGTTCGAGGACGGCAACGGCGAGCTCGGGCTGTCGCAGACGGCATACAACTTCATCGGCGGGGTGATCCATTCCGCGGAAGCGCTGTGCGCCATCACCAACCCGATGGTGAACTCGTACAAGCGCATCAATGCGCCCCCCACCCTCTCGGGGGCAACCTGGTCCCCGAACACCGTCACCTACGCGGGCAACAACCGCACCCACATGATCCGCATACCGGATGCCGGACGGTTCGAGTTCCGCTTGGCCGACGGCGCCACCAATCCGTATCTGCTGCAGGCCGCGGTGCTTGCCGCCGGCCTCGACGGCATCGTCAACAAGCGCGACCCGGGCAAGCGGCTCGACATCAACATGTATACCGAGGGCCACAAGGCCAAGGGCGCCAAGCGGCTGCCGCTCAACCTGCTTGACGCGCTGCGGGCGCTGGATAAATCCGCGGTGATGAAAGCGGCATTTGGCGAGGAGACGATTGCGTCGTATCTCAAGCTCAAGCACGACGATTGGAACGCCTATTCCCGCCACCTCACCGAGTGGGAGCGGCAGACGACGCTGGATTGCTGATGCGCTACTCGGCCCTGGCGCTGGCGTGGAACGCCATCACCGGCAACAAGAACTGGACCCCGGCCTGGCGCGACGCGGCGCCGCGTGAATCCTATGACGTGCTGGTGATCGGCGGCGGCGGCCACGGCCTCGCCACCGCCTATTACCTCGCCAAGGAGCACGGCATCACCAACGTCGCCGTGCTGGAGAAGAGCTGGCTCGGCTCCGGCAATGCCGGCCGCAACACCACCATCATCCGCTCCAATTACCTGCTGCCCGGCAGCATCCCGTTCTACGAATGGTCGATGAAGCTGTGGGAGGGGATGGAGCAGGACCTCAACTACAACACGATGGTGAGCCAGCGCGGCGTGCTCAACCTCTATCATTCCGACGCGCAGCGCGATGCCTTCGCGCGCCGCGGCAACGCGATGCGGCTGCATGGTGTGGACGCCGAGCTGCTCGACCGCGAGCAGGTGCGCGCGCTGGTGCCCTATCTCGACTTCGACCACGGCCGCTTCCCGATCCAGGGCGGGCTGCTGCAGCGGCGCGGCGGCACCGCGCGTCACGATGCGGTGGTCTGGGGTTACGCGCGCGCGGCCGATACGCGCGGCGTCGACATCGTGCAGAACTGCGAGGTCACCGGGATTCGCGTCTCCAACGGCCGGGTGATGGGCGTGGAGACCACGCGCGGACCGATCAACGCCAACAAGGTAGCGCTGGCGGTCGCGGGGTCGACGTCGCGCGTCGGCGCCATGGCGGGCTTGCGGCTGCCGATCGAGAGCCACGTGCTGCAGGCCTTCGTCTCCGAAGGCGTGAAGCCGCTGGTGCACAACGTCATCACGTTCGGCGCCGGGCACTTTTACATCAGCCAGAGCGACAAGGGCGGGCTCGTCTTCGGCGGCGACATCGACGGCTACAATTCGTACGCCCAGCGCGGCAACCTGCCGACGGTCGAGGACGTGTGCGAGGGCGGCATGGCGATCATGCCGATGATCGGACGCCTGCGCATGCTGCGCTCCTGGGCCGGGCTGATGGACATGTCGATGGACGGCTCGCCGATCATCGACCGCACGCCGGTGGAGGGCCTCTATCTCAACGCCGGCTGGTGCTACGGCGGCTTCAAGGCCACCCCCGCGTCCGGCTGGTGCTTCGCGCACCTGATCGCCCGCGACGAGCCGCATCCGGCGGCGACCGCTTATCGCCTCGATCGCTTCGCCACCGGCCGCCTCGTCGACGAGCGCGGCATGGGCGCGCAACCCAATCTGCACTGAGCCATGCGCATCCCCTGCCCTCATTGCGGCCCACGCGACGTGCGCGAGTTCAGCTATCTCGGCGACGCCGCACCGACGCGGCCGGACCCTGCGGCGGCGGATGCGCTCGAGCGCTTCACCGAATACGTCTATCTCCGCGACAATCCGGCCGGGCCGTTGCGCGAGCTGTGGTACCACGGCGCCGGCTGCCAGGCTTGGCTGGCCGTGACGCGCGACACCCGCACGCATGAAATTCTCGGTGCCGAGTCCATGAAGGCGCGCACCTGGCGCGGTGAAGAGCATGGACGCCCGGTCTGATCCCACCAGCCAGCCACGGCGCATCGCGCAGCCGCACCGGCTTGCGTCGGGCGGGCTGATCGACCGCTCGCGTCCACTGCGCGCGACCTTCGACGGGGCCGAGATCGGCGGCTTCGCCGGCGACACGCTTGCGTCCGCCCTGCTGGCGAACGGCACCAGGCTGGTCGGGCG
Source organism: Xanthobacteraceae bacterium (assembly GCA_036402635.1). Classification (GTDB taxonomy): domain Bacteria; phylum Pseudomonadota; class Alphaproteobacteria; order Rhizobiales; family Xanthobacteraceae; genus DASWSO01. Next base: position 1,974 of record DASWSO010000486.1, on the reverse strand, counting down.
CAGCTTCAAGTATCACCGGCCGCGCGGCATCTTCACCGCCGGCTCCGAGGAGCCGAACGCGCTGGTGGAGCTGCGCGCGGGCGCCCGGCGCGAGCCCAACAGCAAGGCCACCGCCGTCGAGCTGTTCGACGGCTTGCAGGCCCGCAGCCAGAACCGCTGGCCGTCGCTCGGCTTCGACCTGCTCGCGCTCAACTCGGTTTTCAGCCCGTTCTTGGCCGCCGGCTTCTACTACAAGACCTTCATGTGGCCGCCATCGTGGTGGGAGCGGCTGTACGAGCCGGCGATCCGCCGCGCTGCCGGCCTCGGCCGCGCCGCCGGCGTACCGGACCCGGACCATTACGAGCACGCCAACGCGTTCTGCGACGTGCTGGTGATCGGCAGCGGGCCGAGCGGCCTCGCGGCCGCGCTCGCAGCCGCGCGTGGCGGCGCTCGCGTGATCCTGTGCGAGGAGGATTTCGCGCTCGGCGGGCGGCTCTTGAGCGACCGCCGCGAGGTCGACGGCATGCCGGGCGACCGCTGGGCCGCTTACGTCGCCGACGAACTCTCCAGCATGCCGGAGGTGCGGCTGATGCCGCGCACCACCGTGTTCGGCGTCTATGACGGCGGCACCTACGGCGCCATCGAGCGAGTCTCGGATCATCTGCCTGTGCCGCCACCGCATCAGCCGCGCCAGCGGCTGTGGCGCATTGTCGCGAAGCGGGCGATCCTGGCGGCGGGCGCCACCGAGCGCAGCCTGGTGTTCGGCGGCAACGACCGCCCGAACGTGATGCTCGCCTCCGCCATGCGCGCTTACGCCAACCGCTTCGCGGTCGCGGCCGGCCAGCGCGTCGCGATCTTCACCAACAACGACGAAGGATGGCGCAGCGCGGGCGACCTGAAGCGCGCCGGCATCGACGTCGCGGCCGTGATCGACAGTCGCCGCGACCTGCCCAACGACCTGACGCTGCATACCGGCGCCACCCGACGGATCGCCGGCGCCACTGTGGTGGCGACGCGCGGCCACCTGGGTCTGCGTGCCATCAAGGTGCGAAGCGGCGACCAGACCGAATGGATCGCGGTCGAGGCGCTCGGGATTTCCGGCGGCTGGAATCCGAACCTGCAGCTGACCAATCATCAGGGCGGGCGGCCCGAGTGGCGCGACGACATCGCCGCGTTCGTGCCGGGGCCGCTGCCGCCCGGCATGAGGGTCGCCGGCTCGGCCAACGGCACCATGACGCTGGCGCGCTGCCTCACCGAGGGCGATGAGGCTGGACGGGGCGCTGCCGAGGACACCGGCTTCGCCGCGCCTGCACACGAAATTCCGCACGCCGACGACGAGTCCTTCGGGGTGACGCCGCTCTGGCACGTTAAGAGTTCCAGGCAGAAGGCGTTCGTCGACTTCCAGAACGACGTCACCGTCGGCGACATCGCGGTCTCGGAACGCGAAGGCTTCCGCTCGGTCGAGCATCTCAAGCGCTACACCACGCTCGGCATGGCGACCGACCAGGGCAAGATCGCCAACGTCAACGGCCTCGCCATCATGGCGGCGCTCACCGGGCGCTCGATCCCGGAGACCGGCACCACCCGGTACCGCCCGCCCTACACGGCGGTGGCGATCGGCGCCTTTGCCGGCCACCACCGCGGCCGCGACTTCCGCCCCGCGCGGCTGACCCCGTCGCATGCGTGGGCGGAGCAGCAAGGCGCGGTATTCGTGGAGACCGGAGCCTGGCTGCGGGCGCAGTATTTTCCGCGCGCGGGCGAGCGCGACTGGCTGGAGACCGTGAACCGCGAGGTGCGCACGGTGCGCTCCGCTGTCGGCTTCTGCGACGTCTCCACCCTTGGCAAGATCGAGGTGCAGGGCGCCGACGCGGGTGCGTTTCTCGACCAGCTCTACATCAACACCTTCTCGACGTTGCCGATCGGCCGCGCTCGATACGGCGTGATGCTGCGCGAGGACGGCTTCGTGCTCGACGACGGCACCACCTCGCGCTTTGC
>DASWSO010000485.1:0-3562 GCA_036402635.1 Xanthobacteraceae bacterium | reverse complement strand
AGGGTTCGGGTCGCAGGCCCGGCGCTCGCCGGCTCGGTCGCCATCAGCTTGCGGTTGGTCGGCATGATGCCCAGCATCGTGTAGGGCCAGTTCGCGACCAGGACCACGGCGCCCGCCAGCCAGGCCCAGCGGCCGGTCTGCCACCACGCCACCATGCCCAATACAAAGCCGACGATCGCGAGCGACGCCTGCATGGCGAGGCCGCGCTTGTAGGCCGGCTTCCATTGCGTCAGCAGCGCGTGGTCGTCGAGCTGCAGGCGCGCAGGGTGTTCGGCGACATTGATGTAGACCGCCGCTCCGGCAAACAGCGCAGCGACGATCAACGCGAGCTGTCCTGCGAGCATGGCGGCCCTCCCGGTTCAGGGAGGATTATAGCGGCAGACGCGCGCTAAGGGGCGCCGGGGCGGCGGACGAAATGCGCCGGCAGCTCGGCCTCCCGCTTGCCCTGGAAGATGCAGCTCAGCCGCGGTGGCGCCTCGGCGATCTGCTCGGCCGCCGATTTCAACATGCTGGGCGTGGTCGGCACGCAGGTGGCGCAGGCCGCCTTGGTGGTGACGAGCGGCGGCTCGCCCTTGATCGTGTCGATCGCCGCGATGGCGCGGTCGAGCGCGTCCTGCTCGCCGGTGGCGACCAGCACCACGCTGCCTTCCGAGCCGGACACGCCGCCGCCGCCGACATGCACGGCGTCGAGCCCGAACAGGATGCGGAACGCGGTGATCTCCGTCACCACGGTGGCGTTGACCAGCGGCATCATGCCGACGCGGAAGCCGGAGTGGTAATAGAGCCGGTCGTGGCCGAGCTCGCGCGACGCCGCCGGCACCGACGGCACCAGCTTCTCCAGTCCGATCGGCACCACCAGCCCGACGCCGCGGCCGGCCACGAAACCGTAGGCGAAGCCGATGGTGCCGCAGCCCGCATGGGCGCAGAACACGCCGGCATTGCCCTGCGGGTCGACCGCGTTGGCGCCTTTGATGACGATGGTGCCGGGCCCGCCGGCGTCGAGCACCTCCTGCATGGTCGGCTTCGGCGGCACCACGCGTCCGCGCTCGACCACGATCATCGGCCCCTTCTCGCTCGGCTCGGTCTGGCAGAACACGCCGTTGATGACCTGGCCGGACAGGAAGGTGCCGCGCGGCCGCGGCATCGGCCCCAACAGTTCCTCGGCGACGTAGACGTTGGTGGAGCCGTGGGCGATCACCAAAACGTCTTCGGCGAAGGCTTTGCGGACCTCCGGCATGGCCGCGACGGCGCGGCCGATCAGGCGCTTGGATTCGGCGGGAGTGAAGGCGAAGGCGGCACGCAGCGGCATGGGTCGGATCACCCTACGCGCACGGCAAGGCGCGGGCTGGCCCGGACTCTGCGGCGCTGGTCATGGAAAAGGCGCGGGCTCCCCGCCCGCGCCTACGATGCACGTGGACGTGCCGGCGCGTCAGGCGGTGGCCTTGCTGGCCACGCCCTTCTCGCCCAGCAGCGACTGCAACTCGCCCGCCTGGAACATCTCGCGCACGATGTCGCAGCCGCCGACGAACTCGCCCTTCACATACAGCTGCGGGATCGTCGGCCAATTCGAATAGACCTTGATGCCGTCGCGGATCTCGTCGGAATCCAGGACGTTGATGCCCTTATAGGCCACGCCGAGGTGATCCAGGATCTGCACCAACTGGCCGGAGAACCCGCACATCGGGAACTGCGGGGTGCCCTTCATGAACAGCACGACGTCGGTGCTCTTCACTTCGTTATCGATGAACTGCTCGATCGCCATGTTCGCCTTGCCCTCGTTGCGCCGGCCGGCGGCGCGGCTCGCTTGCCCTCAATATAGTGGTTTCGGAACCGGGGCGCAGCCCCAATCCGTCGGCATGCCTACCGGCCCGTCGGCGCATAGAAGGTGCCGTCGACCTCGAAGATGTCGTCCTGCGCCAGCCGGTCGACCTCCATGATGGTGCGCGGCGGATAAGGCCCCTCGCCCCACAGCTCGGTCTGGATCTTGTCGAGAAAGCCGCGGAAGCGAAACAGGTCGGTCATGTAGACGATCAGCCGCACGCAGTCGCCGAGCCCGGCGCCTTCCGATTCCGCGATCAGCTTCATGTTGAGGAAGGCCTGCCGGATGCGCTCCTCGTGGCCCGGCACCATGGTGTTGGTCTTCGGATCGACGCCGCGCATGCCGGCAACGAACACGAAGTCGCCGCCGCGCGCGCCGACGCTCCAGGCGCCGGTCGGCTTCGGCGCGCCGGCCGGCGCAAGCATCTTCACACCGTGCTTCGATTGCATTCCGCCCCCTCGAGAGATGTTCAGTTCAGTGCGCGCCGCTGGCGGCGGCTTGGCCTTCCGGCACCCCGGTCTGCAGCGCCAGCGCATGCAGCGCGCCGCCCATCTGGCCCTTCAGCGCCTGATAGACGATCTGGTGCTGCTGCACCCGCGACTTGCCGCGGAACGACTCCGCGATCACGGTGGCGGCGTAGTGATCGCCGTCGCCGGCGAGGTCGCGAATGCTGATCTCCGCATCCGGGATGTGGGTCTTGATCAAGCGCTCGATATCGTTGGCGTTCATCGGCATGGGAGTTGTCCGCTCGCTTCAGTGCGCCTGGCCGGCCATGTAGGCCGGCAGCCAGCTTTCGAAGCGCTCCTGAAGAATCTTCACCAGAATGGGACGCTCGCCCGGGAGGGTCAATGCGTCACCGTGCGTTTGTCCGAGCCGGCGCAGCGTCACGCCGGCACTGCGCGCCTGCACGGCCACCGCTTCGGCGTCGGCGTGCGGCACGGTGACGACGTAGCGCGCCTGGTCCTCGCCGAACCAGAACGCGTGCGGCGGGATCATCACCGGCGCGCCGTAGAGCCGCGCGCCGATGCCGGACGCCATCGCCATTTCGGCCACCGCCACCAGCACGCCGCCGTCGGAAACGTCATGCACCGCGCCGGCAGTTCCGCTGCGGATCAGGTCGCGGACGAATTCGCCGTTGCGGCGCTCGATCGCAAGGTCGACCGGTGGCGGCGCCCCCTCCTCGCGGCCGCAGAGGTCGCGCAGGTACACCGACTGGCCGAGCCAGCCGGAGGTCTCGCCCACCAGCAGGATGGCGTCGTTCACGTCCTTGAATGCGATGCCGGCCGCGCGCTCGACGTCGTCGAGCAGCCCGACCCCGCCGATGGTGGGCGTCGGCAGGATGCCGCGCCCGTTGGTCTCGTTGTAGAGGCTGACATTGCCGGACACGACCGGGAAATCGAGCGCGCGACAGGCCTCGCCGATGCCGCGGATGCAGCCGACCAGCTGCCCCATGATGTCGGGCTTTTCCGGATTTCCGAAATTGAGATTGTCGGTGACGGCGAGCGGCCGCGCCCCGGTCGCGATCAGGTTGCGCCAGGCTTCCGCCACCGCCTGCTTGCCGCCTTCGAACGGATCAGCCTCGCAGTAACGCGGCGTCACATCGGTGGTCAGCGCCAGCCCTTTCGGACCGTCGTCGATGCGCACGACCGCGGCGTCGCCGCCCGGCCGCTGGATGGTGTTGCCGAGGATGAGGTGGTCGTACTGCTCCCACACCCATCGCTTGGAGCCGAGCTCCGGCGAAGC
>DASWSO010000484.1:0-5483 GCA_036402635.1 Xanthobacteraceae bacterium | reverse complement strand
GCCGCCATCATGCCGATCGTGCGCCGCAACGGCGGCGTGACCCGCGAGATCGAACAGGAGCGGCTGTCGATCCTGATCCGCGATTCGGTCATCACCGCGGAGGTGCGGGCAAACGGGCTCGGCGCGGTCGACCCGGCGCGGTTCGAGCGGGCGCTCGAGCAACTCGGGATCAGCCACCCGTTCAAGAACAAGCCGAAGCTCGAGGACGTTTTCGACGGCAGCTTTCTGCCGCCCGAGCCCGAGCGCCGGCTGGAGTGAATCGCCACGCGCAGGTGTCCGTAACCTCCCCTGAAACGGGGAGGGCGCTGCGCGTAGCGCAGCGGCGGCTGTATGCCAGACAACGCTACTTCTGGCAGACCGGGCAGAAGAAGGTGGAGCGCCCGACCTGCACGATCCGGCGAATGGTGCCGCCGCAGCCGGGCGTGGGGCAGGGCTTTCCCTCGCGGTCGTAGACACGGAAATTGTGCTGGAAGTAGCCGAGCTCGCCGTCAGTGCGACGATGGTCGCGCAGCGACGAGCCGCCGGCCCGGATGGCATCGCCCAGCACTGCCTTGATGGCGTCGACCAGCGCGGCCGCGCGCGGAGTTGCTCCCCCGGCTCGCGTCGCGATCGTGGAGGCGCGCCGCCGCGGCGATACCTGGGCGCGGTGCAACGCTTCGCAGACATAGATGTTGCCGAGGCCCGCGACCACACGTTGGTCGCCCAATGCGGCCTTCAGGCTGGTCTTCTTGCCGGCGCAGGCGCGCGCCAGCATGGCGGCGTCGAAGGCGTTGCCGAGCGGCTCCGGGCCCAGCCGGGCGAGCAGCGGATGCGCTTCCAACTCCGCGCGCGGGATCAGCATCATGAAGCCGAAGCGCCGCGGATCGTTGAAGGTGACGGTCGCGCCTGACGACATCTGCAAAACGACGTGATCGTGCGCGCCGTCGTTGGAACGCGGATGCGCGAATTCGCCGGGCGTGGTCTCGGCTGTGGGCATCCGCACCCGGAACGAGCCGGACATGCCGAGGTGCATCAGCAGCACCTCGCCGGTGGACAGCTCCGCCAGCAGATACTTGGCGCGCCGGGTCAGGGCGTCGACGCGCGCGCCGGTGAGCCGCTCGGCGAATCCTTCCGGAAACGCCCAGCGCAGGTTAGGCCGCCGCACCTCGGCGCGGGCGATGCGGGCGCCTTCCATGACCGGCTGCAGGCCGCGGCGGACGGTCTCGACTTCGGGCAGTTCGGGCACTTGCGCTGGTCTCTGCTGCTGGCGATGTTTGGCCGGCAAATCCCATCGCAGGTCAACCCGCAGGGTCCCGCATGCTCGCATCCTTCGTCCATGACGCGCCGGCCCAGCGGGTGGTGTTCGGGTTCGGCGCGGTCGCGCAGGTGCCGGCCGAGGTGGAGCGGCTCGGGCTGCGGCGCGCGCTGGTGATCGCGACGCCCGGCAGCGGCGCGCGGCTCGGCGCGCGGGTGCAGGCGTTGCTGGGCGCACAGGCCGCCGGACTGCATGCGCAGGCTGCGATGCATACGCCACGCGGCGTCGCGGCGACCGGAGCACGGGCGGCAAAGGACGCCAATGCCGATGGATTGGTCGTCGTCGGTGGCGGCTCGGCCATCGGGCTCGGCAAGGCGATTGCCAGCGAGACCGGGCTGCCGATCGTGGTGCTGCCGACCACCTATTCGGGCTCGGAGGCGACCGCGATCTACGGCGTCAGCGAGGGCGACCGCAAGCTGGTGCAGCGCGACCCGCGCGTGCTGGCCCGCACCGTGGTCTACGACCCGGAGCTGACGCTGGCGCTGCCGGCGGCGGTGACGGCGGCGAGCGGGATGAACGCGATCGCGCATTGCGTCGAGGCGCTATGGGTCCCGGACCGCACCCCCGTCACGGTGGCCTATGCGATGGAGGCGCTGCGGCTGCTGGTGCCGCATTTGCCGCGCGCGGTGGCGGACGGCAGCGATCGGGATGCGCGGGGTGCCTGTCTCGCGGCTTCCTGGCTGGCCGGCGCGGCGCTCGCCTCCGGCACCGGGCTGCACCACAAGCTGGCGCATATTCTGGGCGGCTTCGGGCTGCCGCATGCGGAGACGCATGCGGTCATCCTGCCGCACGTGACGCGCTTCAATCTCGTCGAGGCGGACGAGCCGGCGGCGCGCTTGCGCGAAGTGTTCGGCGGCGAGCCGGCGGAAGCCCTCGCCGCCATGCTGCGCAGCTTCCCGATCCCGCAGCGCCTGCGCGATGTCGGCTTCGACCCTGGCAAGACCGACGACGCGGCCGCGCAGGCCGCGGCGCTCGGCCTGACGGTGCCGCGCCCCGCGTCCGCCGATGACGTGCGGACGCTGCTGAGCCGGGCCTACTGAACAGTATGCAACGGTCGCGGCCGTACGCCGTCGCTACTGTTTCGTGGTCCAGAACGTGCAGTAGCGCTCGACATTGCCGGCGATGTCCTGCGCGTAATCGACCCAGCTGGCATATTTCGGCAGCTTGACCTCCGCCTTGGCGGCGTCCGGACACTTGCCGGCATCGGCTGCCGTTTTCACTGCGCCCGAGAGATCGTCCATGTAGGCGAGCAGGTTCTGGATGTCCTGCTTGGTCCCGAGCCCGCCGTCATAAGGATGACCCGGAATCAGTCGGTCCCAGTCGAGCGCCAGGACGCGCTTGAGGGACTCGTTCCAATCCGGGAGATAGCTGTCGGGCATGTTGCGCCACAGCACCGATCGCACCGGAGCGAAATCGACCGCGAACAGCAGCTTCTCCTTCGGCAGCCGCATCACCAGCGAATTGTCCGAGTGGTTGCGCCCGACGAACGAGAGCTCGAGCTCGGTGCCGCCCAGCGTCAGTGTGCGCTTGTCGTCGACAGTCTCGTCCGGCAGCACGATGTCGGCGCGCCCCATGGCGGCGAGGCGCTCCTTGGCCTTGGTGTGGGCGATGAAGGTGGCGCCGAGGTCCTTGAAGGGCTTGCCGCCGGCAGTGTGGTCCGAATGGTGGTGGCTGTAGATCACGTAACGGATCGGCGCCTGCGTGATCTTGCGGATTTCGCCGATATAGGCTTCGGCCGCCGGCCGGTTCTCGCTCGCCGGGTCGGTGGCGATCACCCCTTCCGGCGTGACCACGAACATCGACTGATAGCCGGAGTAGCGAAAGAGGTAGACGTTGTCGGTGCCTTCGACCTTGACGGTGGTGAAGGCGGCCGCCGGCGCGGCAGGAGCCGGAGTTTGCGGCGCCTGTGCGGCGAGCGGACCGGCAGAAACGGCGGCGGCCATGGCGGTCGCGAGCCATAGGATGCGTTTCGAGTACATGGTTCCTCCCGTTTTGCGGCGCGTTCAGCCCGCGCCGCCTTTCCGGAGGAACCCCAAGCGCGATCTCTAATTCCGCGCGGCAATTGGTCTCAGGCGGCGCTTGCGCCGCGCTCCAACCCGCCCTGCGCCACGAACCAGTCGTAGATCTGCGCGCCGGTCCAGAACAGCACGCCCGGCCGCGCGTGCAGGTACCGGTACAGCCGCTCCAGGTGCACGATCCGGTGCGGCTGGCCCGAGAGATAGGCGTGCAGCGGGATCGGCATGATCTTGGCGCGCTTCTCGCCCTCCTTGTAGAGCCGCTCGAACTGGTCGACGCCGCGCTCGTAGAAATGCCGCCCCTCGTGGTGCTGCAATGACATGATCGTGATGTCATTCATGTCGAACGTGTACGGGATCGTCACCAGCCGGCCGTGCGCGGTCTCGACCGTCGACGGCTCGTCGTCGTGCACATAATCCCCGGTGTATTTGAAGCCGGCCTCGGCGAGGTAATCCGGTGTGTCCAGGGTCTGGCTCATGCCGGGGGCGAGCCAGCCGATCGGGCGGGTGCCGCCGGCCTGCTCGCAGGCCTCGATGGCGCGCCGGATCGACGCCGGCTGGTCCTCCACGGTCTGCATCGGGCGCTGCTCGTAGCCGTGCGGCACGAACTCCCAGCCGGCCTCGCGGATCGCCTGGGCAATGCGTGGATAGTGCTCGACCATCTGCCCGTTGACGGCCGCGGAGGCCCTCACGCCCAGTTCGTTGAACAATTCGAAAAAGCGCCAGACGCCGACCCGCATGCCGTACTCGTGCCAAGCCCAGTTCGGCACGTCCGGCATGATCGGCTGCCCCATCGGCGGCGACAGCACCGAGCGCGGCATGGCGCGGCCGATGTCCCAGGATTCCAGGTTGACGATGGTCCACACCACCACGCGCGCGCCATCGGGCAGCCGCAGCGGCGGCCGGTCCACGATGGCGGAATAGGGCAGGCGTTCGCGCGGCGTCATCGGCATGGGCAGTCCTCTTGGGATGTTCGGGCCGCATCATGCTGCGCGTTGTCGCGCCGCGCCAGCCGTCGTCGGGTTGCGCCGCGCAATACCCACACCTAGGGTCTGGCCGCGGCGCCGCTGCCGCCGGAGGCCCTCATGACGCTCAATCTCATTTCGCTGCAGCCGCTGGTCGCGCTCGTCGCCGGCATCCTGATCCTGCTGATGCCGCGGTTGCTCAATTACATTGTCGCCATCTACCTGATCGTGATTGGCATTACCGGCCTGGTGCGCTGACCGGCCGCGCATCCCGGTTGAACCGTCGGCCGAAACACGCCAAGAGGAGGCCGCCGCCCAGCGCGGGGCGCCGGCTCCTTGGTAACCAATCACGATGCAGCAGTGGGTTTATACGTTCGGCGACGGCAAGGCCGAGGGCGCCGCAGGCCTGCGTGACCTGCTCGGCGGCAAGGGCGCGAATCTGGCCGAGATGGCGAATCTCGGGCTGCCGGTGCCGCCCGGCTTCACCATCACCACCGAGGTCTGCAGCCACTTCTACGCCAACGGCCGCAGCTACCCGAAGGAACTCGCCGCGCAGGTGGCGGCGGCGCTCGATCATGTGAGCCGGATCACTGGCAAGACCTTCGGCGACCCCTCCGATCCGCTGCTGGTCTCGGTGCGCTCCGGCGCCCGCGCCTCGATGCCCGGCATGATGGACACGGTGCTCAACCTCGGCCTCAACGACGAGACCGTGGAGGCGCTGGCGAGCAAGTCCGGCGACCGCCGCTTCGCCTACGACAGCTACCGGCGCTTCATCACCATGTATTCCGACGTGGTGCTGGGCGTCGACCACGACCATTTCGAGGAAATCCTGGAGCACTACAAGGACAGCAGGAGCTACGCACTTGATACCGACCTCGACGCCGACGACTGGGCCGTCCTGGTCGGGCGCTACAAGGATCGGGTGAAGCAGGAGACCGGGCAGGAGTTTCCGCAGCAGGCCTCCGACCAGCTGTGGGGCGCGATCGGCGCGGTTTTCGGCTCCTGGATGAACCAGCGCGCCATCACCTACCGCCGCCTGCACGGCATTCCGGAAAGCTGGGGCACCGCCGTCACCGTCCAGTCGATGGTGTTCGGCAATATGGGCGAGACCTCGGCGACCGGCGTCGCCTTCACGCGCAATCCGTCGACCGGCGAGAAGCAGCTTTACGGCGAGTTCCTGATCAACGCGCAGGGCGAGGACGTGGTCGC
>DASWSO010000483.1:0-2677 GCA_036402635.1 Xanthobacteraceae bacterium | reverse complement strand
CCGGCGCTCTTTCTCGGCACCGTGCTTTCCGCCTTGGCTTTGGCGATCGGGGTGCTGGTCAGGGGAGCCGGAGCACCGACGCCGGTGTTGCGCGGATTGCTGCTCGCGGCGGCGGCATCCGCTGCACTGCTGCTGGTGCGGCGGTTTCGTCATCCCCTGATCGCCGCACTCGTGCTCGGCACGTTGGTGACTGCCGACGTCGCCTGGAACAACGGTCCGAATGAATCGACGGGGCTGCCGCCGGCGACTTATGACGCGCTGCGGCCCGATACGAACAACGAGACGGTGCGGCTGCTCAAGGACAAGCTGCAGGAAACGGCGGCGCCCGACCGGCGCGACAGGGTCGAAATGATCGGCATCGGCTACCACTGGCCCAATCTCGGGCTGAGCCACCGCATCGAGCACCTGTTCGGACAAAACCCCCTGCGGTTGCGCGACTTTGCGCGCGCGACCGGCGTTGGCGACACCGTGGCGGTGCCCGACCAGCGCACGTTCGCGCCGTTCTATCCGTCATACCGCTCGACCGGTGCCGACCTGTTCGGCGTCCGCTTCATCGCGACCGGAGTGCCGGTCGAGCAGATCGATCGCTCCTTGCGGCCCGGCGACCTGACCCTGATCGCACGAACGGCGGACGCGTATGTCTACGAGAACCCGCGCGCCCTGCCGCGCGTCATGTTCGTCCCGTCGGTGCGAGCCGCGGATTTCGACGCGATCATCCGCTCCGGCTGGCCCGACGCCGATCCGCGCGAGGTCGTGCTGCTCGAAGACATGCCGGCCACGGTGCCGCCCATGGCCGCGGGCTCCGGCGCGGCCAGCATCGTCTCTTACGGCAACATCCGTGTGGAGGTGGATGTGGAGGCCTCCGCCAACGGGTTCCTGCTGCTCAACGATGCCTGGCACCCGTGGTGGCGCGCCGAGGTGGATGGCCGGCCGGCGCCGCTCTTGAAGGCGAACGTGTTGTTCCGTGCGGTCGCGATTCCCGCCGGCCGTCACCGCGTGCACTTTCGCTTCGCTCCGTTTCTCGGCGCGTGGGAGCAGCTGAAAGCGAAGCTTCACTGAACCGCGCTGCGGAAGTCGCGGAAGGTCATGTCGGGGGCGCTGAGGTTATGCCGCGAGGGGACGGCGCGTCCGGCCCACAGCTCGGCCGCCTTGCCGCGAGTGAAGGACATCACCGGCGATTGCTGCCAGCCGTCGGCGCCCTTGTCGCGCCAGGCGAGCTGCCCGACGTCGGCATTGGTGTCGGTCACGAACATGGACCGCAGCGCCACGAAAGGATGGTCGGCCGCGACCGGGGGGTCCATCGTCACGTCCAGCACCACGTGCTCGCGATCGAGCTCCGCCAGCGCCACGGTGGCGCCGCCGCCGCGCACGAATGTCGTATGCAGGCTGCGCGTCGCCGGGTCGAAGGAGATTGCGGCAATGTCGACCAGCGGCCTGCGGGCGTTTTCGACCGGACCGATCAGGAACGACGACCCGTAAGCGGTCCAGCGCAGGCGCGTCGGCGAGATCGGGCGCGCCCGCCAATAGCCGTCGGCCGGGTAGAGCACCAAGACCTCCTCGGTGCGATCCTCAAACCGCATCCAAAGTTGCAGCAGGTGAAGACCGGTCTCGACGCGGTCGCCCACCCGCACCGGCACCTGCCGGTCGCGCCAGAAGCTCGGGAACGTGTGCCCGATCAGCTGCATGTCCGGCGTCTCGAACAGCGTCACCCGGCGCGGTTCGGCGCGGAATGCTGGATCGCCCGACATGTCGCAGTTGCGGAAGTCCGGCGCCGAGCGGTCAACCACGACCATGCCCATGAAGGCCGGATGCGCCGCCTCGATCGTGAAGCTGCGCACGGCTTCGCCCTGCAGCTTCACATGCACGTTGTCGATTTCCGCGCATAGGGTCGGCGTGCTGGCGTTGACGACGTCGACGGCAATTTCCTCGGCGCCGCTGCCGTACGGCGCCGCGACAATGGCGAGTGTACACAGGAGACCGCGCCAGCGGCCGTACTCACGCAAGCTGCGCATAGACGTCTCCCGAATTGCTGTCGTGCGACAGGCTTTCCAGCCACTGCACGATTTCGGCCCTGCTGACGCAACGGCCATGAACGAAGGTAGCGCTTTCACCCAGGCAGGCGTTGAAGCGCTCGTAGCCGAGAGCAGCGCAGCGCTCGACGCAAGCCAACGCGACCTCGCGCTGGATCGTGGTGAACTCAAATGACAGTGCTTGCACCGGACGCGATAGCCCGCAAAGCACTTCGTATTCCAAGCCCTCGACGTCGATCTTGATGAAGCGCGGCGTGCCGTGGCGCGCGACAAGGACGTCGAGCGTTGTGGCCGGAACCGTGATGCTCCGTTCCCAGCGTTGACCCTCCCAGCCGGGCGCGCCTTGCGCGGCCTCGATGAAGGTGGCGGAGACAGTGGAAACGGTCGGGTTCTGCAGATTGAGCTTGAGCTCGACCGACCCTTCGGCAGAGCCGACCGCGGCCTCGACCACCGTCACGGCAGTGTCGCGGCCGTAGAGCAGGCGCAGCGTTCGCGCGAGCGCGGGCTGCGGCTCGACCGCGATGACGCGTGCGCCCAAGCGCCGGAACGCCGCGACCCGGTCTCCGACATGCGCGCCGACGTCGAACACCAGATCGCTCGGCGCAACGAAGCGCCCATAGAGCCGATCGAGCGCGGCACGCCGGGTG
>DASWSO010000482.1:0-1683 GCA_036402635.1 Xanthobacteraceae bacterium | reverse complement strand
CGGGCTGGTGATGAAGCTGCCCGATGCGGCGGACCGCACGCTTTATTTCCCGCTGGTGCAGGAGTGCGAGCGCGGCGTGCATCGCTGGATCGGCATTCCGGCCGCCGGGCAGAAGTGGAACGACATTCGCGAGCCGGCGCCATTCATCCGGCTCATGCCGGCGCGCTAGGTCGGCTGATGTCGCCTCGCCCGGTTGCGCGCGCGGTGCTGTGCCGAGCCGTTCTTTTGCTGCTGACGTTTCTCGCATGCGCGCTGGCGCCGCAGGCGGCGCTGGCCCATGCGTCGCTGGTCGCTTCCGTCCCCGCCTCTGACGCAGTGCTGCCGGCGCCACCACGAGAGATCGAGCTGCGCTTCGACGAGCCGGTGCAGCCGCTCGTGCTGCAGCTGATCGGGCCAGACGGCGTTGCGACTCCACTGACGCGGCACCGTGTGGACGGCGGCACCGTGACCGCCGACCTGCCGGCCCTGGGGAACGGCACGCACGCGCTGAGCTGGCGTGTGGCATCGGCGGACGGTCATCCGGTCGGCGGCACTGTGGTCTTTTCGGTCGGCGCACCCTCCGGCGGGTTCATGCCGGACGCCGCGGCGCACACGCCGCGCGCGGTCCTGTTCGCCATCTGGATGTCTCGGACGCTGCTTTTCCTGGCGCTGTTTGTGGGCGTCGGCGGCAGCTTCTTTGTCGTGTGGTGCGTACCGGGCGGCCTGCCGCGCTCCGGCAACGTCGCGCTTTCGGCATTGCTCGGCATTGGCGCGGCCGCAGCGCTGCTCTCGGTCGGGCTGCAGGGCCTCGATGCTCTGGCACTGCCCTGGCCGAAATTGGCGGAGCCGGACACCTGGCGTGCCGGGATGACGACCGCTTACGGCACCACCGCCGTGTTGGCATTCTCGGCGCTGATCGCGGCCTATGCGGCGCTGCAAGGCGCCGGTGCCGGAATTCGAAAGATGGTCGCGCTGGCGGCGCTGCTGGGCGTCGGTCTGGCCATATCGGCCAGCGGCCACGCCGCCACCGCCGAGCCGCAGCTTGTCACCACGACGCTGGTGTTCCTGCACGTGGTGACGATCGCATTCTGGGTCGGCGCGCTTTTCCCGCTCGCTCTGCTGCTGTGCGGGCGGCATGCGGCCGGCGCTGCACTGATCCGGTTCGGCAAGCTCATTCCGCTCCCGCTCGGCGCGCTGATCCTGACCGGGGCCGCGCTCGCCTTCGTGCAGTTGCAAGCGGTCTCGGACCTTTGGACCACCAACTACGGCCGCGTGCTCGCAGCCAAGCTCGCCCTCCTGATCCTGCTGTTCGGCCTCGCCTTGCTCAATCGGGCGGTGCTGACGCCGCGCTTTACGCAAGGCGACGGAGGTGCACCTCGCCGCCTGTGCCGATCAATCGCCGCCGAACTGGTCATCGTCACGGTGATCCTCGGCGTCGTCGGGCTGTGGCGGTTCACGCCGCCGCCGCGCCTGCTGGCGCATCCCGGTCCCGGACAGATCGAAACGCATCTGCAGACCGGGCGCGTGATGGCCGACGTGACGCTCTCGCCCGCAAAGGACGATGGCTGGACGCTCCTGCTCGAGCTGCAGACGATTACGCTCGAGCCGCTGGACCCGAAGGAGGTGGGGGTTCTTCTGTCGAAGCCCGCAGCAGGCATTGAGCCGATCCGCCATGCGGCGCGGCGCCTCGAAACCGGGCGCTGG
>DASWSO010000481.1:0-4880 GCA_036402635.1 Xanthobacteraceae bacterium | reverse complement strand
GACGCCGTGGCCAAGGTGTTTCTCAGTCCCGACCGCGACGCGCTGCGCGCCGCCATCGACACGCGATTCGACCGCATGCTGGCGGATGGCGCGATCGAGGAGGTGAGGGCGCTCGCCTCCCGCGGCCTCGATCCGGCGCTTCCGGCTATGAAGGCGCATGGTGTGCCGTGGCTGATCCGGCATCTGCGCGGCGAGATCGGGATCGACGAGGCGCGCACCGGTGCGCAGGGGGACACCCGCCGCTACGCCAAGCGGCAGTTCACCTGGTTCCGCCACCAGCTGCCGGACTGGCCCTGGCTCCCGCCCGAGCAGGCGGAAGCGGAGGTGATGCGCCAGATCGCGGAAAGCCGCGGCGCTTGACCGCCGTCGCGCAAGTCGCGTACAAGTCCCGCCATGCTGCAGAGCACCCTCATCGTACTTTTGGCGCCACCGCTCCGCCGGCCCTGACGGGTCGGAGGTTTCGGTGGCGCGCGCACAGGCCCTTCCGGGGCCTTTTTTATTGGCCGAGCGGACGCATGCGACGACAGATGATCAGGAGGAAGCCATGACCCGGGAAATGACCGGCGCCGAGATGGTTTTGGAAGCCCTGGCGGACCAGGGCGTGAAGCACATCTTCGGATATCCCGGCGGCGCCGTGCTTCCGATCTACGACGCGATCTTCAACCAGCAGAAGGTGGAGCACGTGCTAGTGCGCCACGAGCAGGGCGCCGTGCATGCCGCCGAAGGCTACGCGCGCTCCACCGGCAAGGTCGGCTGCGTGCTGGTGACCTCCGGTCCGGGCGCCACCAATGCGGTGACCGGGCTCACCGACGCGCTGATGGATTCGATCCCGATCGTCTGCATCACCGGGCAGGTGCCGACGCATCTGATCGGCAATGACGCGTTCCAGGAATGCGACACCGTCGGCATCACGCGGCCGTGCACCAAGCACAACTACCTGGTGAAGGACGTCGCCGACCTGCCGCGGGTGCTGCACGAGGCGTTCTATGTCGCCGCCAACGGGCGCCCCGGGCCTGTGGTGGTGGACATCCCGAAGGACGTGCAGTTCGCCAAGGGCAGCTATACCGGGCCGACCAACGTCGCGCACAAGACCTACAAGCCGCGCCTGCATGGCGACCGCGAGAAGATCGCCGCGGCAGTCGAGCTGATGCGCAGGGCCAAGCGGCCGCTGTTCTACACCGGCGGCGGCGTGATCAATTCCGGCTCCACGGCGAGCCGCCTTCTGCGCGAGCTGGTGCGGCTCACCGGATTCCCGATCACCTCGACGCTGATGGGGCTCGGCGCCTATCCGGCCTCCGACCGTCAGTGGCTCGGCATGCTCGGCATGCACGGGACCTACGAAGCCAACTGGGCGATGCATGACTGCGACGTCATGATCAATATCGGCGCGCGCTTCGACGACCGCATCACCGGCCGGCTCGACGCGTTCTCGCCGCGCTCCAAGAAGATCCACGTCGACATCGATCCGTCCTCGATCAACAAGAACGTGAAGGTGGACATCGGCATCATCGGCGACTGCGCGCATGTGCTCGCCGACATGCTGGAGATGTGGAAAGCGGGCGCGAACGCCGATCAGCAGGCGCTCGCCGGCTGGTGGAAGCAGGTCGACAAGTGGCGGGCGCGCAATTCGCTCGCCTACAAAAAGTCCGACACGGTGATCAAGCCGCAATACGCGATCGAGCGGCTGTACGCGCTCACCCGCGACCGCGACACCTACATCACGACCGAGGTCGGCCAGCATCAGATGTGGGCCGCGCAGCACTACAAGTTCGAGGACCCGAAGCGCTGGATGACGTCGGGCGGGCTCGGCACCATGGGCTACGGCCTGCCGGCCGCCGTCGGCGTGCAGCTCGCGCATCCGGACTCGCTAGTCATCGACATTGCCGGCGAAGCCTCCGTGCTGATGAACATGCAGGAGATGTCGACCGCCGCGCAGTACCGGCTGCCGATCAAGATCTTCATCCTCAACAACCAGTACATGGGGATGGTGCGGCAGTGGCAGGAACTGCTGCACGGAGGCCGCTATTCGGAGAGCTATTCGTCGGCGCTACCGGACTTCGTGAAGCTCGCCGAGGCCTACCACGCTGTCGGCATCCGCTGCGACAAGCCGGCGGAGCTCGACGATGCGATCCGCCACATGATCGAGGTCGACAAGCCGGTGATCTTCGACTGCCTGGTCGACCAGAACGAGAACTGCTTCCCGATGATCCCGTCGGGCCGCGCGCACAACGAGATGATCCTCGGAGACGCGGCGGAGCGCATCGAGGATGCGATCACGGAAGAAGGCCGGGTGATGGTGTGAGCGGGAGCGGATTGTGAATACCAGCAGTCATTACCCGGCCGCGCCGGCGGCCGAACGCGCCGAACCCCACACGCTTTCGGTGCTGGTCGACAACGAGCCGGGCGTGCTCGCGCGCGTCATCGGCCTGTTTTCGGGCCGCGGCTACAACATCGACTCGCTCACCGTCTCGGAGACTGAGCACGCCGAGCACCTGTCGCGCATCACCGTGGTCACCACCGGCACGCCGATGGTGATCGAGCAGATCAAGCATCAGCTGGAACGGCTGGTGCCGGTGCACCGGGTGCTCGATCTCACCGTCGCCGGCCCGTCGCTGGAACGCGAGCTGGCGCTGGTGAAGGTGCGCGGCACCGGCGAGCACCGGGTGGAGGCCCTGCGCCTCGCCGACGCGTTCCGCGCGCGCGTGATCGACGCCACCACCGAGAGCTTCGTGTTCGAGCTTACCGGCCGCCCCGACAAGATCGACGGCTTCGTCGAGCTGATGCGCGCGCTGGGTTTGGTCGAGGTCTCGCGCACCGGCGTGGTGGCGATCAGCAGGGGCCCCGGGGCAATGTAGACGTAAAGGCTCTCCGGATCTATATATTGTATATCCGGAGGTATAGCCATGCGTGTCAAAATCGCAAGGTGGGGCAATAGCTTAGCTGTCCGGATTGCCCAAGCAATATGCCGAGGAACTTGGCCTAATGGCCGGCATGGATGTTGAACTTGAGCGCGAAGACCCGCGGCTGGCAATTAGCCCGAGCTTGATGCAGGGGACCTCGTGTGGGTGGATTTCGGCCCACCCGTGGGGCATGAACAAGCTGGTCGTAGACCGGCGCTCGTCGTTTCGCCTCGCGCATACAACGAGAAGTCCTCTCTTATCCTCGTCTGCCCAATCTCCCGCAACCCTGCACCGTGGCCATTCAAGATTGAACTGTCTTCCAGCGGACGGATCCAAGGCAATGTTTTCGTGGACCAGATCCGATCCATCGGCCGGGACACTCGTTTCGTGCGCCGCGCGGAGCGCGCCGGCGCGGGAACGCTCGACCGCGTGTACGGAGTGATCGCCGGTCTGCTGGACATTCCTGTTTCGTAACAGCCTTTCGACGCACAGCCCGCATAACGGAGAAATGTAAATGCGTGTCTACTACGATCGCGACGCCGACCTGAACCTGATCAAGGGCAAGAAGGTCGCCGTCATCGGCTACGGCAGCCAGGGGCACGCGCACGCGCTCAACCTGCGCGATTCCGGCGTGAAGGAGGTCGCGGTCGGGCTGCGCAAGTCGTCGGCCGGCGTGAAGAAGGCGGAAGCCGAGAAGCTGAAGGTGATGGAAGTCGCCGAGGCCGCGAAGTGGGCCGACGTGATGATGATGCTCACTCCGGATGAGCTGCAGGCCGACATCTATCGCGAGTCCCTCGTCGGCAACATGAAGCAGGGCGCCGCGCTGATGTTCGCGCACGGCCTCAACGTGCATTTCAACCTGATCGAGCCGCGCTCCGATCTCGACGTGCTGATGATCGCGCCCAAGGGCCCCGGCCACACCGTGCGCTCGGAATACCAGCGCGGCGGCGGGGTGCCCTGCCTGCTGGCGATCCACAAGGACGCGTCGGGTAACGCGCACGACCTCGGCCTCTCCTACGGCTCGGCGATCGGCGGCGGCCGCGCCGGCATCATCGAGACGAGCTTCAAGGAGGAATGCGAGACCGACCTGTTCGGCGAGCAGACCGTGCTGTGCGGCGGCCTGGTCGAGCTGATCAAGGCCGGCTACGAGACGCTGGTCGACGCCGGCTACGCGCCCGAGATGGCCTACTTCGAGTGCCTGCACGAGGTGAAGCTGATCGTCGACCTGATCTTCGAGGGCGGCATCGCCAACATGAACTACTCGATCTCCAACACGGCCGAGTATGGCGAGTACGTCACCGGCCCGCGCATCATCACGGAAGAGACCAAGGCGGAGATGAGGCGCGTGCTTGCCGACATCCAGTCGGGCAAGTTCACGCGCGACTGGATGCTGGAGAACAAGGTCAACCAGACCTCGTTCAAGGCGACCCGCGCCAAGCTCGCCGAGCATCCGATCGAGCAGGTCGGCGAGAAGCTGCGCGCCATGATGCCGTGGATCAAGGCGAAGGCGCTGGTCGACAAGGAGCGTAACTAGCCTTCTGCTCAGTAGCTTGAGGGCGCGGTGGCCGGCAGGCTGCCGCGCCCTTTTCTTATGCGCGTGCCCGCCGCATGATGCTTCCGGTTGTGGAACTTGGGAGCGCCATCATGAGTGGTCGTGAAGAGATCGAACGGGTGCTCGACCAGGCCTACGCGGCGCGAGCGCGCCAGGACCTGGACGGGATGCTGGAGTGCTTCCATCCGGATGCACGGTTCCACGCCAACGGCAGCGACGCGCCCGCGCTGGATCGTCCGTCGCAGCGCGCCGCGATCGGCGGCATCCTGGAAACATTCCAGCTGCTCGACTTCCAGCAGCAATGCCGCGTGATCGATCCGCCGCGCGCGGTGGTGCACTGGCGGGGCAGGTTCAAGGCCAACAACACCGGTCACACCGCCGACGCCGACGTCCTGGACTTGATCGAGGTCCGCGATGGACGCATCGCC
>DASWSO010000480.1:0-5000 GCA_036402635.1 Xanthobacteraceae bacterium | reverse complement strand
CGCCGGCGAAGGCATAGATCGGGTAGCCTTCGATCTTGCGGTACCCGAAGCGGCGCTCGATCCCGTCGATCTGGGCGACCGCCGTATAGGCGCCCATGCGAGGCTGGCGGGCGATCTCCGCGATCAGTTTCGGGGTGCCGGCCGTGAAGCGGGTCTGGCGCTCGGCCGCAACCGGATGGCGCGCCAACACGGCGCCGTCGGGCCGGACCATCGCATAGTAATTGTTCTCGTCCTTCCCAAGCTGGGCGTAGAACTTCTCGAAGTCGCTCGGGAGCAGCGACACCGTAACAACGCCGTCAAAAGTGTCGTCGAAGCGGGCACGGCGCCGGCTCAGACTGAAGAACGGCGGCCCGGCATTGAGGCGGGGCACCAGCACCTCGCCGACGAACGTGCCGGTATTGCCGATGAACTCCGAGCCGGCGCCGTTCTGAAACACCGTGAAGTAGTTGCGATCGGACACGTTGCCGTCGCGCGGCACCGGCAACACGGCATTGCTGGCCTGCGGATGACCGTCGCGGTCGATCACCCAGATCGAATGCACTTGCGGCAGAGCGCCGGCAATCTGCTTGAGCCGGAAGTGCAGCGCCTGTTCGCCCGCAACCAATTCCGCGTCCGAGCGGCCGGCGATCAGGTGATCGATCTCCTGCATCACCAGCTCGGCGGTCTGCAGCCCCTTGAGGGCGTGCTCGTGCAGGACCTCCAACGAGCGCTCGATACGCTCGTCCGCGGCCCGCTGCGCCGACTGGTACGTGCTCCACGACGCATAGCCGAGCAACGCCAGCGGGAGCACGATGCAGGCCGCCGTCATCATCCACAGCAGGCGGAGCGCGGAGCGGCGAGCAGTTTGCATTCAGTCGGTCTTGTTGGCGCGGTTCACGAATGAATCTTCGCATACCGTGCAGGCGCGGGCCAGCCTAGCGGTTTGCAACGGCAGGTCCGCTTGATGCGCACAAAATGCGGTAAAGGTGTTGTTGCCGACGCATATCGCACGTGCGCTCGGATCCGGCAGCGGAAGACCAGTGCCATGCATGCAGCCTCATCCTGGGAGCTCCACCCGCAACTCGCGGCCGAAACCGTGCCGGTCGGGGATCTGCCGCTCTGCCGGGTGCTGCTGAGCAACGACGCCAATTATCCATGGCTGGTGCTGGTCCCGCGCCTGTCCGGGCTGGTCGACATCATCGACCTGCAGCAGGCCGACCGCGCGCAGCTGATGGAAGAGGCGGCGCAGGCGGCCGCGGCGCTGCGTCGCATTACCGATTGTCACAAGCTCAACGTGGCGGCGCTCGGCAACGCCGTGCCGCAGCTGCATGTGCACGTCATTGCGCGCTTCCGAACCGACGCGGCTTGGCCGCGCCCGGTGTGGGGACAGGTCCCGGCACTGGCCTATGCGGACGAGGCGCAGAGGAAGCTGGTCGATGCGGTCCGCGCCGAACTCGATCTCTGAGCCTGCGGAGCTACCCTCCGGCGACGATCCACCCTATGGTGAGCGCCCGCCCGGCCCAAATCCCAGGATCCCGAATGTCTCGTTTGTCCGTCGCCCGGTTCCATGAGGAGGCCGCGTGAACGAGCGGTCGCGCGTTGCGCCGGCCTCTCGGCCAGGTGACTCCGGGTTCGATCTGGGTCCGTGGCCGCATCTCGGCTACACCGGCAGCCGGCTCGGGCGCGCCGCGGAGCGCCGGATGGACACGGCGTTCCTCGCCGAACCGGAGACGCAACGCGGCTCCGGTACCTACGCGATCGCGGGCGAACTGGTGATCCTGCGCAAGGCGGCGGACGGCGCATTCGATCCGCTGTTCCGTCCGGCCGAAGCGCGCGCTCTCGCAGCGAGCGCCGAATCCGTGTTCCTCGGCTTGCTGGACGGCGACGCACGCTTCGGCCTTGCGATCGTGCCGGCCGCGGTCGACGCGCTGAAGGCGCGTCCGGACCTGCAGCTCATCGACCTGCGTTCGATCGCGGTGCAAGGGCTGGTGGCGCCCGAACACCTGCCGCCGCTGGCCGAGGCCAAGGCGATGCTGCATTGGCATGCGCGGCACCGCTTCTGCGCCAATTGCGGCGTACCCACGGCGGTCGCGTGCGCCGGCTGGAAACGGGAATGTCCCGGCTGCAAGGCCGAGCATTTCCCCCGCACCGATCCGGTCGTGATCATGCTGGCGATCGACGGCGACCGCTGTCTGCTGGGTCGGCAGGCGCGCTTTCCAACCGGGACCTATTCGTGTCTGGCGGGCTTCGTGGAGCCCGGCGAGACCATGGAGGAAGCGGCGCGCCGCGAAATCCATGAAGAGGCCGGAGTGATCTGCGGACCGGTCAAATATTTCGCGACACAGCCCTGGCCGTTTCCGATGTCGCTGATGATGGGCTGCCACGCACGTGCACTCAGCACGGACATCGTGGTGGACCGCGAGGAGCTTGAGGAGGCGCGCTGGTTTACCCGCGACGAGTGCGCGCTCATGCTGATGCGCCGGCATCCCGACGGGCTGGTCACCCCGCCGCCGGTCGCGATCGCCCACCACATCATCCGCGCCTGGGTTGAAGGCGGCGAGGATGTCCTGCGCTGACGGCCGAGGCGACCGGCCGCCGCGGATCCTGTGCGCCGGAATTGCCGTCCACGATCACGTGTTCGGGTTCGAGCGCTTCCCCTCGCCGGGCAGCAAGACGCGGGCGCGCTCCTTCGCGGCGGTCGGCGGAGGCTGCGCCGCCAATGCGGCGGTCGCGGCCGCACGGCTGGGCGCGCACGCCGCATTGGCGGCTCCGCTCGGCGGCTCCGGCGGAGACGATCCGATCGGCGACCGCATCCTGGCCGATCTGGCGCGGGAGCGCATCGACTGCAGCGGTGTCGTGCGCGTCGCCGGCGCCACCTCGCCGATCTCCGCGATCCTCGTCGATGCCACCGGCGAGCGCCTGATCGTCAATCATCGCGACGAGCGGCTGTCGGACGCGCGCGTCGCCGATCCGGCCGCGTTGGTGGCAGGCTATGACGCCGTGCTGGTGGACAACCGCTTCGCTGACTTCGTGCTGCCGCTATGCGCCGCGGCGCGGCTCCGCGGCATTCCGGTCGTGCTGGATGGCGATCGCCCGACGCAGGCGGCGCATGCGTTGTTCGCCGTGTGCACGCATCTGGTTTTCGCGGCCGACGGCCTGCGCGCGACGGCGCAGCGGGACGATCTTGCGGACGCACTGCGCCTGATCGGATCGCAGGCCGCGGGATTTGTCGCGGTGACGGACGGCGAGCGCGGCACGCTCTGGCTGGAGCGCGGCAAGGTCCGGCGGATTTCTGCCTATCCGGTGGATGTGGTCGACACGACCGGCGCCGGCGACGTGTTCCACGGCGCTTTCGTGCTGGCACTTGCCGAGGGGCAGGACGAAATCGCCGCGATGCAGTTCGCTACGGCTGCCGCCGCACTCAAGTGCCAGCGGTTCGGCGGAAGTGCCGGCGCGCCCATCCGCGCCGAAGTCGATGCCTTCATGCAGCGCATCGGGCCTGCCGCGGTTATGTCGCCAAGCGCGTGATCGTACTCTGCACCCGCGGCTGCATGTAGGTCTTTTCCGTCAGGTTCAGCGTGCCGGTGATGACATAGCCGATGGTGGGTTTGTAGGGATACTTCACCTCGGACAGAATGATCGTCGAGTTCGGGATCGCGATGCCGCTCGGGATCGTCACGGTCTGGTCCTTCGGCCGCGCCGTAGCATTCTTGGCGTCGCTCCAAACCACGGTCGCGCTCTTGTTCGCGTCCAGCTTGATGAAAGACACCACCACCTCGACCGTGGCGGCATTGTAGGGCGACACCACGGCGGCGGTGGCGTCGAGGATGTTCAACATTTCAAGATTGGTGATGCTTGAGCTCTGCGACACCAAGTCGGCGACCGCGCGCGCCGTCAACGATACTTTGCGGTCGATCGCCACCGCCTGCGAGACCTCGACGCATCCGAGGTAGAGCGTAACCATCAGCGGCAGCAGCATCGCGAATTCGGTCGCCGCGACCCCGCGCGTATCGTGCCGCAGCGCGCGGAGGCGACGGCGGATCGACGCAGCCATGAGGGACAAACGAGGCATGATGCAGCTCATTGATATGGCTCGTTTCGGAAGGCGGAGGTCGCCAGCAGCAGCCGCTTATTGCCCGCCATATCGGCCATGTTGAAGCCGAGCAGCGAGACGTAAACCGGCCACTGGTACATCACCCGCACGACGACGATGTCGCCGGGACCGCCCGGCTGGTAGGTGAAGTTGTTGACGAGGTTGCCGTTCGCATCCAGCGGCTTGCCCGAGCCGGCCTGCGCGAATGACGTGTACTTCTTCACGTCGACGTAGACGCCGTTGGTGCAGTCGAACAGCGCCAGGATCTTCGAGCAAACCGACTGCTTGAACTTCACTTGATCGTAGCCGCCGAGCTGCGCCTGACCCGTCATGATGAGGCGCGAAGAGTCGGCTACGGCCGTTTCCAGCGTCTGACTCGCGAAGAAGATGATGGCGGTCTCGAAGATCGCGAGCAGCAGCGCCAGGAACGGCGTGATGACCATCGCAAATTCGACGGTGGTGGCGCCGTCCTGGTTGCGAGCGAAACGCCGCAGGATGGGCAGCCGAAAGAGCCGCCGCTTCAGCGCTGCCGTCGCATTCCTGAGATTTCGGGACATTATTGACGTTCCCGTCGCGCAACGCAGATGTTCTGCACGTCCCCAGATCTAACAGAGGGACATTGTCGAACTGTTGCGCCGGAACCCGACAATCACCGGGATGACGTTAGCTTTCTGTAAGGGATCAAGGTCCGGGCCGGTACCGGACGGCGTCCCAGCGCGCTTAGTCGCGTTCCTGCGCCTGCGCCTGCGCCTGGGTGGCGCGGATGCCGGTCTGCGCGATCGTCGCGTTGAAGAAGTTGTCGCCGTCGCCGAGCGTGATCCTGCGCTGGCACTCCGGCTCGCAGCTGTAGGTCTCGCGCTGAACGCCCCGGAACACCGTAATGGTGCGCTCGCGCGGCCCGACCACCTCCACCATCTTCTCGGTGAGC
>DASWSO010000479.1:0-3200 GCA_036402635.1 Xanthobacteraceae bacterium | reverse complement strand
CCGCCGACCTTCAGCCCGTCGGCGCTGTCGCGCAGGTGGTTGGCGTTGTGGATGGTCCAGGCCGAGAGCCAGAGCACCTTGCGCTCCAGCTCGCTCAAGGTGGCAAGCGTCTGTTGGTCCATGGGGTCCGGTGCCGTCGATGTTCCGCCTTATCTTATCCGGTTCGGCGAAGGCTTGTCCCGTCATCATTCCGGGCCGGCGAAGCCGGAGCCCGGGAATGACGAGCGCTCAAGCCATGCGCCAGACGCTGGTGCGCTTGATCTCCTGGTCCTCCAGGTCGCGGGTGACCGGGATGCGGTATTCGCACAGCGCCACCAGCTTGTCCTTCGGCAGGTAGCTGCGGCCGGGATCGCCGATCAGCACCAGCGCGCCGTCTGCATGCGCGCGCGCGAGCAGCGTAACGGCGCGCTCGGCGGTGTCGCGCTCGTAGAAGATATCGGCAGCGAGCACGATCTCGTGCGCGCCGGCCCGCAGCGGCGAGGCCAGCAGGTCGTCGCCGGTGAGCTCGACCGCAACGCCATTCGCGGCCGCGTTGAGCGCCATCGCTTCGAGCGCGAACGCGTCGATGTCGGCGGCGAGCACTGCGGCGGCGCCGGCTTTCGCGGCCGCGATCGCCACCAGCCCCGAGCCGGAGGCGAGGTCGAGCACCCGACGCCCGGCCACCAGCGCCGGATTGTCCAGCACATAGCGGGCGAGCGCCTGCCCGCCGGCCCAGGCAAAGGCCCAGAACGGCGGCGGCAGGCCCATCCGGTCCAGCTCCTCCTCGGTCTTCTGCCACAGCGGCACCGCCTCGTCGGCGAGGTGCAGCACGATCTCCGGCACATGCGGCACCGGCCGCAGCCGCGTATTGGCGTGGATGAAGGCTGCGCGTGGCGCCTCCGCCGCCGTCATCGGGCCGCGCCGGAACCAAAGCGCGCTGCGACGAATTGCCGAACGAAGCGGGGCCGTGTGGCCCCGCTCAAGGTCTGGACATGGCAATCACCGAGCACGCCGCTTCTCCGGGTTCACGCGTCCGCCCGCCGCGTCCGCGCCTGGCGGCGGCGGACGGCAGCGCCGTACCGTCGGCAATCAAGCTGGCGAAGCGGCTCGGGCTCAAATACGTCGCGGCGGAAGCGCTCACCATCCGCCGCGTCAAACGCGGCGAACATTTTTCGTACCAGGACGCCGCCGGCGAAACCATCAAGGACCCGGAGACGCTGGAGCGATTGAAAAGCCTGGCGGTGCCGCCGGCCTACGAGGACGTGCTTTACGCCGAGGACGCGAACGCACACCTGCAGGCGATCGGGCGCGACGCCGCCGGCCGGCTGCAGTACCGCTACCATCCGGAATGGCAGAAGGTGCGCGAGATCCGCAAGGCGCGCCGGCTCGCCAACCTCGCCGAAGCGCTGCCGAAGATCCGCCGCAGCGTCGGCCAGCATCTCGCCGCCGAGCAGGCCAAGCGCGAGCTCGCGCTCGCTGCGGTGATCGATCTGGTGGCGCGCAGCGCGATCCGCCCCGGCAGCGAGAGCTATGCGCGCATGCGCGGCACCCGCGGCGCCGCGACGCTGCTGAAGTCGAACGTGGTGGTGGCGGGTGACATGATCACGCTCAGCTTCAAGGCCAAGGGCGGCAAGCAGGTGGTGAAGGAATTCTCCGCGCCGCGGCTGTGCGAGGCGATCGCGACGCTGCGCAAGCTGCCGGGCCGCCGCCTGTTCCAGTACCAGACCGAAGACGGCGCGGTGAAGCACGTCACCGCGCAGGAGGTGAACGACTTCCTGCGCGAGATCGCCGGCTGCCAGATCTCGCTGAAGGATTTCCGCACGCTGCTCGCCTCCGTCACGGTGCTCGACGCCTTGGCGAAGGAGGAGCGCGCCGGCAGCCAGCGGGCGCGGCGCAAGCAGGTGCTGGAAGCGATCCGCGCCGCCGCCGACGAACTCTCCAACACGCCGGCGATCTGCGGCAAGAGCTACGTGCACGAGACCGTGGTGACGGCGTTCGAGGAAGGCATCCTGGAGCAGTTCGCCGAAGAGCTCCGCAGCTGCCGCTCGGTGGCGCGCCGCGAGCAGGTGTTGGCCGAAGTGATCGCCACCGCGGCGGAAGCGGCGGCGTAGCCTCGGCGCGGCTCTGACCGACTGACTTGATCGTCCGCTCAACGTTCGTCATGGCCGGGCTTGTCCCGGCCATCCACGTCTTTTGCTCCCCACTGGCAAAGCAAGACGTGGATGCCCGGCACAAGGCCGGGCATGACGGCCTTTAGATGCCGCCCATCTTGCACACGGTGCGCCACTGCTCGGCCGAAACCGGCTGCACCGAGAGCCGCGGCTGCTGCACCAGCATCATATCGGCAAGCTCGCGGTTTCCCTTGATCGCTGCCAGCGTGACCGGCTTCGCAAGCGGCGCCACCGCCTTCACGTCGACGCACACGAACTTGCCGGTCTCGTCGGTCGGATCGGTGTAGGCTTCGCGGATCACCACGACGATGCCGACCACCTGCTTCTCGTCGCCGGTGTGATAGAAGAACGCGCGGTCGCCGGTCTTCATGCTCTGCAGGTGGCGACGCGCCGTGAAGTTGCGCACGCCGGTCCAGGCGTCGCCCTTGGCACCTTTGCCGACATGCTCGTCCCAGCCATAGGCGTCCGGCTCGGTCTTCAGCAGCCAGTATTGCATCGTTGTCCTCGTACACTCGCGGCCGTCATTCCGGGTTTGCGCAAGTGCGGCGCCCCGGCATAACGGCCGAACACTATCACTCCTCCCCGCGCAGCGGGCGCGTCAGCAGCGAGTCGATCGCCGCGTCGACGCTTAAGCGCCCGCCCAGCACCGCCGCGACCGCGCCCGCGATCGGCATGTCGATGCCGCGCGCCTGCGCCATCTGCACCAGCACCGATGCGGTGTAGGCGCCCTCGGCGAGCTTGCCTTCGGCGGCCCGGCCTTGGCCGAGCGCGATGCCGAGCGAAAAATTGCGCGACTGCGGCGTCGAGCAGGTCAGCATCAGGTCGCCGAGACCGGAGAGACCCGTGAGCGTCTCCACCCGCGCGTCGAAGGCGCGGCCGAAGCGCACCAGCTCGGCGAAGCCGCGCGTCGTCAGCGCCGCCGCGGCGCTGGCGCCGAGCCGCCGGCCGGCGACAATGCCGGCCGCGATCGCCAGCACGTTCTTGGCGGCGCCGCCGATCTCGACCCCGCGCACGTCGGTCGAATGATACGGCCGGAAGGTCGCGGAGCCG
>DASWSO010000478.1:0-1814 GCA_036402635.1 Xanthobacteraceae bacterium | reverse complement strand
TCGCTGTTGAACGTCGACTGCGCCGGCATCCTGGTGCTGCGCGAAGGCAGCAATGGCGCCGAGAACTTCTCGATCCTGGCGGGCTCCGGCTGCTACAAGCAGTATATCGGCTCGCAGCTCGAATCCGAGCTGCGCAACCTGGTCGAGGACGCGTTCACGCGCCGCCGCAACGAGTTCCAGGCCGGGCGCTCGGTGCTCTACATCCTCACCGGCAGCGGACGCGAAGTGGTGGTCCTGCTGGAGGCGGCGCGCCATCTCTCCGACACCGACCGCGCACTGGTGGAGGTGTTCTGCAGCCGGCTGTCGGTCGCGTTCGACAACGTCATTCTCTACGAGGAGCTGCAGGCCTCGCACGCCCGCTTGGAGGAGCGGGTGGGGGAGCGCACGCGCGAGCTCACCCTCGCCAACGAGCGCCTGGGCGCGCAATGGGAGCGGCTGCGCCGCGCCAACACGTTCAAGCGCGAGATCATCGGCACCGTCGCGCACGATTTGAAGAACCCGCTGAGTGTGGTGATGGGCCGCGCCGAGATGCTCAAGGACATCATCGCCAACGGCCTGCCGGCGACCGTCGCCAACGAGCAGGTGGCGCACATCGAAGACAGCGGTCGGCGGATGCTGGCGATGGTCGACTCGCTGCTCGCCGACGCCATGGCGGACGCCATGGACATCAACCTGCGGCCGGAGCCGTTCGACCTCGCCGGGCTGGTTCGGCACGTGACCCAGGCGAGCCGTCCGCTGGCGGTGAGCAAGCAGCAGACCTTGGAGGTGAATGCGCCCGAGCGCCTGACCGCGAAGGGCGATTACGACCGGCTGTGGGAGGTGATCGACAACCTCGTCAGCAACGCGATCAAGTACACGCCGAACGGCGGCCGCATCACGGTCGCGGTGGAACGCAGCGGCAAGCAGGCCGCGATTATGGTGAGCGATACCGGCCAGGGGCTCTCGCCCGAGGACATTGGGCGGCTGTTCGGCCGTTTCCAGCGGCTGTCGGCGAAGCCGACGGGTGGTGAAAGTTCGACCGGACTTGGTCTTTCGATCGTAAAGAAGATCATCGACCTTCACGGCGGCAGCGTCAGCGCCGAGAGCGAGGGTCCGCACCGGGGCACGCGCTTCACCGTCACGCTGCCGCTCGAGGGGGAGCGCGCACGCTCATGAACCAGACCACGCCCCACGTGATGGTGGTGGACGACGAAGCGTCGACCCGCGACATGGTCGGCGACTACCTGCGCATGCACGGTTTCCGGCCGACGCTGTGCGACGGCGGCGGCTCGCTGCGCGAGGCCTTCGCCAAGGAGGAGCCGGACCTGATCGTGCTCGACCTCAACATGCCGGAGGAGGACGGGCTCTCGATCATCCGCGACCTGAAGCAGAAATCGCGCGTCCCGGTGATCATGCTGACCGCGACTGCGAGCGCCATCGACCGGGTGGTCGGGCTCGAGCTCGGCGCCGACGACTACATCGCCAAGCCGTGCGAGCTGCGCGAGCTGGTGGCGCGCATCCGTTCGGTGTTGCGCCGCACGCAAGGCGCGGCGGCGGGCGCCGAGGCAGACGCCGCACCGAAGAACAAGGTGGTCCGGTTCGGCACCAAGTGGCTCGACCTCGACGGGCGCGTGCTGCGCGACGACGAGGGCGTGGAACATCCGCTGACCGCGTCCGAGTTCGGGCTGTTGAAGGCGTTCGCCGAGCATCCGAAGCGGGTGCTCACACGCGAGCGCCTGCTCGATCTCGCCAATGCGCGCGATCCCGACGTGTTCGACCGCGCCATCGACATTCGCATCACCCGCATCCGGCGGAAGATCGAGCCGGATCCGGGA
>DASWSO010000477.1:0-1567 GCA_036402635.1 Xanthobacteraceae bacterium | reverse complement strand
CGCGCGCATAGGTTCCATGAGGGTCATTGCCGGGCTTGACCCGGCAATCCATCTCTAAAAGAAGTCTCCCGATGGATACGCGGGTCAAGCCCGCGTATCACGGGCAGGCAGCAACCTGCAGTCAGGAACCGGAGCGCATGCGCACCTACACGGTCTTCGAACCGCCGCTCAAACGCCGCGCCGCCCGCCGCGGGCCGGAGCGCTTCGTGTTCGTGCGCGACGGCTTCTACTGGAGCGCGTTCCTGTTCTCCGGGCTGTGGATGCTGTTGCACCGGCTCTGGCTGGTGCTGATCGCCTATGTGGTGCTGGCGCTCGCGTTCGGCTTCGCCGCCGAGCGGTTGCAGCTTTCGCCCGGCGCCGGAGCGGTGGTCGGCTTGCTGTTCGTGTTCCTGATCGGGCTGGAGGCCGGCACGTTGCGGCGCTGGACGCTGCGGCGTAACCGCTGGCGCGAGCTCGGCACCGTGGTGGCGCCGGATCTGGAAGCGGCGGAGCGGCGCTTCTTCGAGGCCTGGGACGCCGAGCGCGTGGTCACGCGGCCGATGGCTGCGGCGCCCACGCCGGCCGTTGCCGGCACCGCGATCCGGCGTGGCCCGCAGCCCGGCAACGACATCGTCGGCCTGTTTCCGGAGCCCGGAGGGGCCCGGTGAGCGTCGCCATCGTCGACTATGGCTCCGGCAACCTGCACTCGGCCGCCAAGGCGGTGGAGCGCGCCGCGCACGAGATCGGCTACGCCGGGCCGGTGACGGTGACGCGCGAGCCCGATGCGGTCGCATCCGCCGACCGCGTGGTGCTGCCCGGCGTCGGCGCGTTCGCCGACTGCCGCCGCGGCCTCGACGCGATCCCCGGCATGGTCGACGCGCTGGAACAGGCGGTGCGCCGCCGCGGCCGGCCGTTCCTCGGCATCTGCGTCGGCATGCAGCTGATGGCGGAGCGCGGCCGCGAATACGAGGTCACCGAGGGGCTCGGCTGGATCGCCGGGGAGGTCGACCGCATCGCGCCGGCCGATCCTTCCCTGAAGATCCCGCACATGGGCTGGAACACGCTGAGCGAGCGCAAGCCGCACGCGGTGCTGGACGGCATTCCGCTCGGCGAAGGCGGGCTGCACGCCTATTTCGTGCATTCCTATCACCTCAAGCCGGCGGCGCGCGGCGACGTGATCGCGGAGTCGGATTACGGCGGTCCCATCACCGCGATGGTCGGGCGCGACAACATGGTCGGCAGCCAGTTCCATCCCGAGAAGAGCCAGCGGCTCGGGCTCAAGCTGATCGGCAATTTCCTCAAGTGGAAGCCGTGACCGACCCTTGGTCACTCCGGACGCCGAGCGCTGGCGCGGCGATCCGGACAACGCGAGTTCATGCGTGATCCTTTATCCCGCCATCGACCTCAAGGAAGGCGTCTGCGTCCGCCTGGAAGAAGGCGACATGGCGCGCGCCACCGTGTTCAACCGCGACCCGGCCGCGCAGGCGCACCGCTTCGAGGCGCAGGGCTTCAAGTACCTGCACCTGGTCGATCTCGACGGCGCCTTCGCCGGCAAGCCGATGAACGCCGGCGCGGTCGAGCGCATTCT
>DASWSO010000476.1:0-1531 GCA_036402635.1 Xanthobacteraceae bacterium | reverse complement strand
AGGCAGCCAGCAGACCTCCGGCTCCGCCGCTCTCGATCGCAGTCAGCGCCGCGCCATGTCCAGCGCACAGCCGAAAAAACCCGCCGCCGCCGAGGGCGCGCTCGCCGACGCTCTGCGGCGAGCAGGTCTTGGACCAAACGGCGCGCGGAAGTAGCTGCTGGCCGACATCGCACCGCTGTCATTGCCGGGGCGTCGGTTAAGCGGCGTGACCCAGCAATCCATCCTTCAGAACGCTTTTTAGATGGATGCGCGGGTCAAGCCCGCGCATGACGGTTGAGGGTAGGCACAGGCGTCGGATCCGATCACTCCGCCTTCACGCCGGCGAACTTCACCACCTTCGCCCATTTCTCCACATCGCCGGCGAGAAACCTTCCGAACTCCGCCGCCGATCCGGGAAATGGCCCAGAGCCGAGCTCCGCCAGCTTGGCGGTGAACTTCGCATCGCTCAGCGCGGCGTTGATCTCCTTGTTGAGCTTGTCGACGATCTCGGCCGGCGTGCCCTTCGGCGCGCACATGCCGTTCCAGGAACTCGCCTCGTAGCCCGGCACGAAATCGCCGATCGGCGGCAGGTCCGGCAGCGCCGCCGATCGTGTCGCGGTGCTCACACCGAGTCCGCGCAGCTGGCCGCTTCTGATGTAGCCTATCGAGGACGTGATGCTCGTGAACACCACCTGCACCTGCCCGCCGAGCAGTCCGGTGAGCGCGTTCGCCTCGCCGCGATAGGGCACGTGCTGCAGGTTCACGCCGGCCATCATCTTGAACAGCTCGCCGCACATGTGGCCCGTCGCGCCATTGCCGCCGGAGCCCATGTTGATCTTGCCCGGATTGGCTTTCGCATAGGCGAGGAACTCAGCGCCGGTTTCGGCGGGAACCGATGGATTGACCTGCATCACCACCGGCGCGCGCGAGACGGCTGCGACCGGAATGATGTCGGTCAGAAAATCGTAGCTGAGATTGCTGTAGAGCGACGGGTTCGTGGTGTTGACCGAATTGCACATCATCAGCGTTGTGCCGTCGGCGGGAGCGCGCGCGACCGCCTCGGTGCCGATGTTGTTGCCGCCGCCGGGCCGGTTCTCGACCACGAACGGCTGGTCCAGCCGTTCCGTGAGCCACTGGCCGGTGAGGCGGGCCAGGATGTCGGTCGCGCCGCCCGCGGCGGTGGCAACGACAATCCGCACCGGCCGGGTCGGATAGACTTGCGCTCTGGCGATGTGCGGCATCGCGGGGAGTGCGGCGGCCACGCCGGCAAGACGAAGAAATTCACGGCGAAGAAGTGTCAAAATAGCCCCCTTGAAATGGTTCGTCAGAATAGGCTGAGGCCTGGCAGCGGCAAGTTCAATGCTCTTGCCACCACGTCTGCATGCATAACGCCGATCAGTAATGCGGCGGGGGCGGATCAGGCTGCGCGGACGTGCCGGCGCGGTGTTCGGCCTCCTGCACGCGGTCGGTCAGCCGCTCGATCTGGCGAGCGAGACTCTCGATCTGCTGCCGCTGCGCCGTCACCGCGCTGTTGAGATCCTCGATCGTCTGA
>DASWSO010000475.1:0-4883 GCA_036402635.1 Xanthobacteraceae bacterium | reverse complement strand
TATCCATGCTCAACATCGTCATTGATCCTAATGTAGACCACGGGGCCGTCGCGTTCCAATGCGTCCGCCAGCACCGGCGTTGCGGTGACAGGATACGCCCGGTGAGGCTCAAATTTTTGAATCCATAGGCGCTCCACCAGGACAGCACGGGCCGCTACCGCCACGCCTTCCTTCCCGCCGTCTTTCGAGCGGACGCTTGCTGCTTGCGAGACAGGCACCCCCGAAATGACAAAAAACTCTAGAGGGAAAGGCATTCGACCGTCATTGGCGGTTACGCCGAGGTCACGCCGTATTGAGCCATCCGAAGTGCACCGGATAACCCTCGCCGCCGAGCAGCGCCGCGGTTTCGTAGAGCGGCAGGCCGACGACGTTGGTGTAGGAGCCGATGAGCTTGATCACGAACGCGCCGGCGAGGCCCTGGACCGCGTATCCGCCGGCCTTGCCGCGCCATTCGCCGGAGGCGAGGTAGGCTTCGAGATCGTCCTTCGAGAGCCGCTTGAAGCGCACCCGCGTCTCCACCAGCCGCGTGCGGAACGACTCCTTGGGCGTCACGATGCACACGCCGGTATAGACCCGGTGGCTGCGGCCGGAGAGCAGGCGCAGGCACTGCGCCGCCTCGTCGAGCAGCTCCGCCTTCGGCAGGACGCGCCGGCCGACCGCCACCACGGTGTCGGCCGCCACCACGAAGGCGCCGCGCAGATCGTCGTCGGCGCGGATGGTGTTGAGGGTCGCCTCGGCCTTCTCGCGCGCCAACCGGGTCGCCAAAACGCGCGGCAACTCGCCGCGTTTCGGGATTTCGTCGACTTCCGCCGGGATCAGGCTGTCGGGCTCGATGCCGATCTGGTTGAGCAGGCCGAGCCGTCGCGGAGAGCCGGAGGCGAGGACGAGCTTGGGCCGGCCGTTCATGAGTTCGCCATCAGGAAAAACGGTCCGGCTGTGCGGGTCTGGCTGGGTCCGGCAGGAGGTCGATTCGGCGCGCCACGCCTGTCGAATGGGCGCGGAAGCTAGCCGAAAGCCTGCGGCATCACAACCGCGCGGCCGATGCTCCCGACGATCGCTATTCGTTGCCGAGGCCGCGTCGGCCGAACCGCTCGTTGATGCGCTTGCTTAAGAGCTCGCGCACCTGCCGGTAAGCATCGAGCATCTGCTCCCGGTTGCCGGTGGCGAGAGTGGCGTCCGGCGTCGGCCAGTATTCGACATCGGCCGCCAGCGTGCGGGTGAGGTCGAGCGCCTTGTGGTGCGCTTCCGGCGCGAGCGTGACGATCAGATCGAAGTTCAAGCCTTCGGCTTCCTCCAGCTCCTCGAAGGTGCGCGGCCGGTGCTTGCCGAGGTCGATGCCGATCTCCTCCATCGCGGCGGCGGCGAACGGATCGGCCTCGCCCTGCCGCACGCCGACCGATTCCACGTAGACGGAGCGGCCCGCCAAGTGCCGAAAGAGCGCGGCCGCCATCGGCGAGCGCACCGCGTTCTGCCCGCATGCGAAAAGTACGGCCTGCGGCCTGCGTTTGCCACCGACCGCGTCCAAGCCTCAGCCCTTCCAGTGCAGCACGCAGATCAGCGTGAACAGCCGGCGCGCCGTGTCGAAGTCGGTCGCGACCTTGCCCTCCAGGCGATCCAGCAGCAGTTGCGAGCCTTCGTCGTGAAGCCCGCGGCGTCCCATGTCGATCGCCTCGATCTGCCGCGGGCTCGACGTGCGGATGGCCTGATAGTAGCTCTCGCAGATCATGAAATAGTCCTTCACGATCCGCCGGAACGGCGTCAACGACAGCATATGCGTGATCACCGGCGTTCCCGCCGCGTCGCGGATGTCGAAGCAAAGCCGGTTCTCGGACAGCGAGAGGTGCAGCGCGTAGGGGCCGCTCTCGTGTCCGGCCGGTGCGAACGTATTGTCCTCGATCAGGTCGTAGATGGCGACAGCGCGCTCGTGCTCTACGTCCGGATTGGAGCGCCCGATCGAGGTCTCGTCCAACGTGACCGCGATCAGCCGGTTGGTCATTGCGAATTCAGCCGGATCGCGACGGAGCGCGCATGGGCATCGAGACCTTCGGCGCGGCCGAGCGCGATCGCCGCCGGGCCGAGCGCGCGCAACCCTTCCGGACCGAGCTTGAGGATGGAGGTGCGCTTCATGAAGTCGAGCACGTTGAGGCCGGACGAGAACCGCGCCGAGCGTGCGGTCGGCAGCACGTGGTTGCAGCCGGCAACGTAGTCGCCGATCGCCTCCGGCGTATGGTGGCCGATGAAGATCGCCCCGGCGTTGCGGATGCGGGTGACGAGCGGCTCCGGGTCCTCCACGGCGAGCTCGAGGTGCTCGGGCGCGAGCGCGTCCACCAGCGGCAAGGCTTCGTCGAAATCGCGCACCAGGACGATCGCGCCGAAATCCTGCCAGGACTTGGCGGCGACCGACTGCCGCGGCAGGGTCGTGAGCTGCCGCGCGACGGCGGCTTCGACCTCTGCGGCGAGCGCTTCGTCGTCGGTGATCAGGATCGCCTGCGCGGACGCGTCATGCTCGGCCTGCGCCAGCAGGTCGGCGGCGATCCAGTCGGGATTGCCACTCCGGTCGGCGAGCACCAGGACCTCGGAAGGGCCGGCGATCATGTCGATGCCGACCTTGCCGAACACGAGCCGCTTGGCGGCCGCCACATAGGCGTTGCCCGGGCCGACGATCTTGGCGACAGGGGCGATCGTCTCGGTGCCGTAGGCGAGCGCCGCCACTGCCTGCGCGCCGCCGATCCGATACACTTCGTCGACGCCGGCGAGCCTGGCGGCCGCCAGCACCAGCGGCGCCAGCTGTCCGTCAGGGGAGGGCACCACCATGGCGAGACGCGGCACCCCGGCCACCTTGGCCGGCACGGCGTTCATCAGCACCGAGGAGGGATAGGCGGCGGTGCCGCCCGGGACGTATAAGCCCACCGCCTCCACCGCGGTCCAGCGGTGGCCGAGCTCGACGCCGGCTGCGTCGGTGAATCGTTCGTCGTGCGGAAGCTGGCGGCGGTGATAGGCCTCGATGCGGTCGCGCGCGAGCTCCAGGGCCGCGAGCGCCTGCGGATCGCATGCCGCGGCCGCAGCCTGCAGCTCGGCCGGCGTGACCGCGATGCCGCACCCGGTCAGGTCGAGGCGATCGAAGCGCTTGGTGTAGTCGACCAGCGCAGCGTCGCCGCGCGCGATCACGTCTTCGATGATGCGGGACACCGTCTCGGCGACGTCGACGGCCGCCTCGCGTTTGGTGCCGAGCAACGCCCGGAAACGGTCCTGAAAATCTGCGGCGCGTGTATCGAGGCGTTGAGGCATGCCGCGTTCCGGGAGGTGCAGCGGACGGCAAGCTCGAAACCGCCGCCGGGCCGGTCCCGGGTCAATGGCGCGGCGTCGTATGCGCGTCAACCCCGCCGGGCGGCAGCTCGCCGGCATGCTCGGGGCACTTCGCGGCGGTCCAGACCGGCCCGAGATCCGCAAGCTCCGCCTCCAGGCATTCGACTTCGAGCCGCAGCGCTCCGCCGCCGGAAAACACCAGCGTCACGACGCCGGCGGGCGAGCTGGTCTCTTCGAACTCCACCGCCAGCAGGTTCAGCACTTCGTCCCTTTGCTGCGGCTCGACGTGGCGGCACTTGCAGCTCAGCACGCGATCGAAGCGCAGCGCAGCCAGCCGGCGGCGGTAACAAGGCCGCGGATCGTAGGCGGCTTCCCAGTCGAAGCGGTTGAGAGCAATGACAAGGCGGCGCTCCGCCGGCCGCCAGTGGACATCGGCAACCTTGACGATGGCGTCCTGCAGGTGGGCGGAAACCACCTCGATGTCCTCATGATCGAACGCGACCAGCTTGAGCAGGTCCATGTCTTGAACTCCGCGCGCGGCCCAATAACAGGCCCGTCGTCCCACCGGATTATGATCGCTTGTACGTAGCGACGACGCTTTTCGCTCGCAAGATGCAGCAGGCGCAATCCAGCCGGCGCGATCCGATAGCTCGCGGCCACGGCGGCATCGGACTACGTTAGCGCCGCATTGCAGCGCGAGGGTGCGATGGAGCAAACCGCGAAGGTCGGCGTGGTCCCGGCCGAGACACTGTTGGCGTACGACGGGCTCGATTTCCTGCAGCGGCTGATTGACGGCAGGCTGCCGGTGCCGCCGATCGCGGACCTGCTGGGTTTTGCGCTCACCGAGGTGGCGGAAGGGCGCGCGCTGTTCGAAGCGGTGCCGGAGTTCCGGCACTACAATCCGATCGGCGTCGTGCACGCCGGGTTTGCCGCCACGCTGCTCGATTCCGCCTGCGGATGCGCGGTGCACTCCACCCTGAAGGTGGGCGAGGGCTACACCACGCTGGAACTGAAGTTCAACATGGTCCGCTCACTGACCAAGGATACAGGGCGGATCCTGGTGGAGGGACGCATCGTCCATCGCGGACGCAGCATTGCCACCGCCGAAGCGTTCCTGCGCGACGAGGCCGGGCGGCTCTATGCCCACGCCACGTCGACCCTGATGATCTTCCCGCCGAAGTCGGCGGCCTGAGCGGGCCGCTCAATCCGCGATGCTGGCGCGCAGCACCGTCGGCTGCCCCTGCTCCGGAGCCGCGGTGCGCAGGGCCGGGCCCGGGCGCCCGCCGCGGGTGAAGTCGCAATAGGCAAAGCCGAGACCCGCCACCGAGCCGCGGAAGCTGTGCAGACTGGTCTGCTGCAAGCTGAAGCACGGCTGGAAGGACATGCCCTTCACGGTCGCGCAAAACTGCTCGCCCCGCTGGTACACCGAGCCGGCCGGGAGCGCCGCGCGTCGGGCGACGCCGTTCGGCGCCTGGATGGTTCCGACGACGGAACCGTCGGCCTGCACGCGGCCGGCACCATGGGTGCCATCGAAGCAGGTGAATGCGAACGTCTTTCCAACCACGAAGCGACGCGCC
>DASWSO010000474.1:0-1627 GCA_036402635.1 Xanthobacteraceae bacterium | reverse complement strand
GAGGTGCCAGTACACGGTCGCATTCGGGCCGAATGCCTTCGTCACCTCGCCGCTATCCTTCTGCGCGAGCAGCAGCCGGGCTACCTCGTACTCGTCCTTGTAGGCCATCAGCTTGAACAGATAGCGCGCGACCGCATCGGTGAGCGCGGTCGCGTCGGGCAGCACCCGCGCCTCGGCGCTACGCACGCGTTCGACCCAGCCGCGATAGCGCGCCGCATAGGCGGCGTCCTGGTAATCGGTGAGGAAGCCGATGCGGCGGGCCACCACCTCGTCCAGCGTCTCCGAAAGCGTGCGTGAATCGTCGGCGCCCACATCCTGCTGCGGCCGGATCAGCGCCTCGACGGAGGCGAGGTCGACCGCCGCGCGGCGGCCCCAGCGGAACGCCGCCTGGTTCATCGCCACCGCCTCGCCGTTGAGCGCGATGGCTTCCTCGATCGCGGCGGCGCCGAGCGGAATGACGCCGCGCTGGTACGCGTAGCCCAGCATGAAGATGTTGCTGGCGATCGAGTTGCCGAGCAGCGCGGTGGCGATCCGCGTGGCGTCAACCATCTGCACGTTCTCGCGCCCGGCTGCGGCCGCGATCGCCCGCTTGAGCCGCTCGGTCGGCAGCGAGAAGTCGGCATTGCGGGTGAAGTCGCCGGGCAGGAACTCGGCGGTGTTGACGATCAGCGCGGTGCCGGGCCGCACGGCGCCGAGCACCTTCTTGTTGCCGACCACCACGATGTCGCCGCCGAGCACCAGATCGGCCGCGCCGGCGCCGACCCGGATGGCATGGATGTCCTCCGGCCGCTCGGCGATGCGGATGTGGCTGTAGACCGCGCCGCCCTTCTGCGCGAGCCCGGCCATGTCGATGATGCCGATGCCCTTGCCTTCCAGGTGCGCCGCCATGCCGAGCACGCCGCCGATCGTCACGATGCCGGTGCCGCCGACGCCGGTGACGATGATGTTGAAGGTCTTGTCGACCTTCGGCCGCTGCGGCTCCGGCAGCGCGGCCGCGTCAGCCGCCTCCTGCACGGCCTCGGGCTTCTTCAGCTGCGCGCCGTGCACCGTCACGAACGAC
This sequence comes from Xanthobacteraceae bacterium, assembly GCA_036402635.1. GTDB lineage: Bacteria > Pseudomonadota > Alphaproteobacteria > Rhizobiales > Xanthobacteraceae > DASWSO01. The sequence continues at coordinate 567 of DASWSO010000474.1, read as the reverse complement.
GGGCAGAAGCCCTTCACGCACGAATAGTCCTTGTTGCAGCTCGACTGGTCGATGCGCCGCTTGCGCCCGAACTCGGTCTCCAGCGGCTGCACCGAGACGCAGTTCGACTTGACGCCGCAGTCACCGCAGCCTTCGCAGACCAGGTCGTTGATGACGACGCGCTTGTCCGGGTCCGGGAACTTGCCGCGCTTCCTCCGCCGCCGCTTCTCGGCCGCGCAGGTCTGGTCGTAGATCAGCACGGTAAGGCCGGGCACCGAGGCGAGCTCGGTCTGCACCGCCATCAGTTCGTCGCGGTGATGAATAGTGAGCCCGCGCGGCCAGTCGAGCGACTTCGGATACTTCCACGGCTCGTCGGTGACGACGCGGATCTGCTTGGCGCCTTCGGCCGCCACCTGGCGGGCGATCTGGTCGACCATCAGGCTGCCTTCGTGGGCCTGCCCGCCGGTCATCGCCACCGCGTCGTTGTAGAGGATCTTGTAGGTGATGTTGACGCCGGAGGCGGCCGCGGCGCGGATCGCCATGTAGCCGGAGTGGTTGTAGGTGCCGTCGCCGAGGTTCTGGAAGACG
>DASWSO010000473.1:0-1915 GCA_036402635.1 Xanthobacteraceae bacterium | reverse complement strand
CGCATGTACCGCACCGGCGACCGGGCGCGCTGGCGGATCGACGGCACGCTGCAATTTCTCGGCCGTGCCGACCATCAGGTCAAGATCCGCGGCTTCCGCATCGAGCCCGGCGAAATCGAGGCCGCGCTCGCGCAGCATGAGGGCGTCGTCCAGGCCGCGGTGGTCGCCCGCCAAGACCGATCTGGCGACAAGCGCCTGGTCGGCTATGTCGTCCCCGCCGCCGGTCACGCGCCGGATCCAGCCGTGTTGCGCCTGCATCTGGCGCGCACCTTGCCGGACTACATGATCCCCGCCGCCTTCGTCGTGCTCGACGCGCTGCCGCTCACGCCCAGCGGCAAGCTCGATCGCAACGGCCTGCCTGCCCCCGACCTGCAACTCCACGGCGAATACACGCCACCGCGAACGGCACGGGAGGAGAAACTCTGCGCCCTGTTCGCCGAGGCGCTCGGGCTCGCCCGCGTCGGCATCCATGACAACTTCTTTGATCTGGGGGGCCATTCGCTGCTCGCCATCCGCCTCGGCCGCCGCATCCGCGACGAGCTCCGGCCGGACTTCCCGATCACGGCGGTCTATACGACGCCGATCGTCAGCGACCTCGCCGCGCTGCTCGACTTCGACGGCGCTTCGGATGGCGCCTCGGACCTGTCGCGCGACATCCTGCTGCCGCCGCACATCAAGCCGAGCCGCGCCCGCGCGACCGACAAGCCCGAGCGCATTTTCCTGACCGGAGCCACTGGTTTCGTCGGCAGTCACCTTCTCTCCACGCTGCTGCAGGAAACCGACGCGCATATCGCCTGCCACGTCCGCGCCGCGGACCGCCGATCGGCAGAGATCCGTCTGCGGCAGGCGCTCGACAAGCGAAAGCTTTCGGCATGCTGGGACGAGCGTCGTATCGAGATCCTGACCGGAAATCTCGCACAGCCGGCGCTCGGACTTGATGAGAAGGCAACCCGCATGGTGCGCGACGAGTGCGACGCGATCTATCATTGCGGCGCCAACGTCGAATTCCTTCATAACTACGCCGCGCTCAAACCCGCCAATGTGGACAGCGTCCTGACGCTGCTCGATTGGACCGCGAATGGACGGCCCAAGAGCCTGCACTATGTTTCCACGCTTGCGGTGATCGACAAGCTTCAGTCCGGGCCGGTGTCGGAGCACACCGACCTCACCTCGTGGCAGGGTCTCGTCAGCGGCTATAGCCAAAGCAAGTGGGTCGGCGACACGCTTGCCCGCCAGGCACAGGCGCGCGGCCTGCCGGTGTCGATCTATCGCCTGAGCAGCGTCACCGGCGATCGCGTCAATGCAATCTGCAACGAAACCGATCTGATCTGGCGGCTGGTGCGGCTCTATGCCGAACTCGGGGTGATTCCCGACCTGGATGTTCTGGTGAACATGACGCCAGCAGATGACGTGGCGCGGGCGATCGTCCGGCTCGCGGGCCGCGAAGCGACTTGGGGCAACGTCTATCACCTCATCAACAGCGAACCGCTTCATGTGCGGGAGGTGCCCCGGATCTTTGACCGGCTGGGCTTGCGGCTCGAACTGGTGTCGCTTGATCGATGGACCGAGATTGCGCAACGGCGGCTTGCGAAAACCCATGACGATGATCTCGCGGCCGTGCTGTCGATCCTGGCACAAGAGGATACCTCGCGATCGCACCCCGAAATCGCGTCGGACTTCACCCAGCAACATTTGGCCGCGGTCGGCGCGCCGATCGCGCCGGTCAGACCCGCTCTTCTGGAGCGCTATTTCGCCAGCCTGCGGCTCCCGGAAGTGGTGTCCGATGAGCTGGCGCCGGCAACCCCGAATGAGCAGCGGGTCGGTTGATGGGTGAGGAATAGGGAGAGCACAACATGGCGCGGTTTCTGATCGCCGCTACCGCGGTACCCGGTCACGTCTTGCCCTTGATGGCGGT
>DASWSO010000472.1:0-3607 GCA_036402635.1 Xanthobacteraceae bacterium | reverse complement strand
TTCCGGGCGTGGTCGAGCACGGCTTGTTCATCGGCCTCGCCAGTCTCGCCATTGTGGCCGGGCCGCAAGGCGTGCGAGTGATCGAGCGACCCTGATTGTCCCGTTTGCCGAGGAGTTCTCCATGCCGCTTCGCCACCCCGTACGGGCCGCCGCTCTGGCCGGCTTGCTTGCGCTGATGTCGCTTCCGCCGGCACCGGCGGCGGCGCAGGAGCCCTCCGCCGCCTCGATCGCCGCCGCCCGCGACCTGATCCAGCTCAAGGGCGCCGCCAGCATGTTCGATCCGGTGGTGCCGGGCGTGATCGAGACCGCCAAGAACATGTTCATGCAGACCAATATGAGCCTGGCAAAGGACCTCAACGAGGTGGCGGCGCAGCTGCGCAAGGACTACGCCGGCAAGACCGCCGAGATCGCCAACGAGATGGCGCGAATCTACGCGCAGCAGTTCAGCGAGAAGGAGATTGCGGAGGCGGTCGCGTTCTACCGCACCCCGCTTGGCAAGAAGCTGATCGAGGTCGAGCCGAAGGTGCTGGAGCAGGGGATGACCAACGTGCAGAACTGGGCCGACCGGTTCTCCGAGGAGGTCACCACCAAGTTCCGCGCCGAGATGCGCAAGAAGGGCCACAACCTTTGAGGCGAACGCACGGGCGCACGCAGCACGAGGAGCGCCGATGACCCAGCACGACGTCGACCTGTTCGTCATTGGAGCCGGCTCCGGCGGCGTACGGGCGGCCCGCATCGCGGCCGGCCATGGCGCGCGCGTGATGATCGCCGAGGAGTACCGCGTCGGCGGCACCTGCGTGATCCGCGGCTGTGTTCCGAAAAAGCTGCTGGTCTACGCCTCGCGCTTCTCGCACGAGTTCGAGGACGCGGCCGGGTACGGCTGGACGCTGACGCCGCCGACGTTCGACTGGGCGAAGCTGATCGCCAACAAGGACCGCGAGATCGCTCGGCTGGAGGCGGCCTACACCAGCGGCCTGAACAATGCCGGCGTGACCGTCTTTAAATCGCGGGCCGAGTTCGAGGACGCGCATACGATCCGGCTGACCGAGAGTGGCGAGCGCGTGAGCGCCCGCCATATCCTGATCGGTACGGGCGGTTCACCGCATCCGGGCCCGTCCATTCCGGGCATCGAGCACGCGATCTCCTCCAACGACGCGTTCCATCTGACCGAGTTGCCGCGGCGCATCGTGGTCCAGGGCGGCGGCTATATCGCCGTGGAGTTCGCCTGCATCTTCGCTGGGCTCGGCGCCGATGTGGTGCTGGTCTATCGCGGCGGCAACATCCTGCGCGGTTTCGACGACGACGTTCGCACCCATGTGCGCGACGAGATGCGCCACCGCGGCATCGACATCCGCTGCGGCCACACCGTCAGCGGCATCCGCTCGGCCGACGGCGAATACACCGTGACCCTCTCGGACGGGAGCACGATCGCGGCCGACCGGGTGATGTTCGCGACCGGCCGCCGCCCCAACGTGCAGGGTCTCGGCCTCGATCGTGTCGGGGTCCGCATGGCGGCGAACGGCGGCATCGCGGTGGATCCGTTCTCGCGGACCTCGGTGCCGCACATCTATGCGGTCGGCGATGTCACCAACCGCATCAACCTGACGCCAGTGGCAATCCGCGAGGGCCACGCGTTCGCCGATACGGTGTTCGGCAACAAGCCGACCCGCGCCGACCACGCCGAGGTGGCGACGGCGGTGTTCTCGGAGCCGGAGATCGGCGTCGTCGGGCTGACCGAGACGGTCGCGCGCGAGTGCTTCCCGGTGGTGCATGTCTACCGCACGGCGTTCCGGCCGATGAAGGCGACGCTTGGCGGCCGTAGCACCAAGGTGCTGATGAAGCTGATCGTCGATGGCACCACCGACCGGGTGGTCGGCTGCCATATCGTGGGGCCGGACGCCGGCGAGCTGATCCAGCTGGTCGGCATCGCGGTGAAGATGAAGGCGACCAAAGCCGACTTCGACGCCACCATGGCGGTGCATCCGACCGCCGCGGAGGAACTGGTCACCATGCGGACGCCGACCGCCGTCTACGAGCGCGTCGCAGCCGCCGAGTAGCCCGGCCATCCGTACCGGGGCGCTGGCGGGAGCGGCCGCGGCCTGTGTATAACCGGCCGCAATAACCGGGTTTGGTGGAAGGAGTACACGTTATGGCGGAGCGATGGACGCCGGACAGCTGGCGCGCGCGGCCGATCATGCAGGCCCCGCAGTATCCCGACGCGCAGGCGCTCGCCGACGTGGAGAAGCTGCTCGCGAGCTTCCCGCCGCTGGTTTTTGCAGGTGAGGCACGCCAGCTGAAGAAGACGCTTGCCGGCGTGGCGGCTGGCCAGGGCTTCCTGCTGCAGGGCGGCGACTGCGCCGAGAGCTTCGCCGAACATCACCCCGACAACATCCGCGACTTCTTCCGCGTGCTGCTGCAGATGGCGGTGGTGCTGACCTATGCGGCCGCCTCGCCGGTGGTGAAGGTCGGCCGCATCGCCGGCCAGTTCGCCAAGCCGCGCTCGTCGGCGACCGAAAAGCTCAACGGCAAAGAGCTGCCGAGCTACCGCGGCGACATCATCAACGACATCGAGTTCACCGAAACGGCGCGCACGCCCGACCCGCGCCGGCAGATCGAAGCGTTCCGGCAGTCGGCCGCGACGCTCAACCTGCTGCGCGCCTTCGCGCATGGCGGCTACGCCAGCCTCGCCCGCGTGCACGAATGGATGCTCGGCTTCGTCAAGGACGCGCCGCGCTCGCAGGACTACCAGGAACTTGCGAACCGCATCTCCGAGTCGCTCGACTTCATGCGCGCCTGCGGGCTCGATCCGGACATTCATCCGGAACTGAAGACTACCGACTTCTACACTCGCCATGAGGCACTGCTGCTCGGCTACGAGCAGGCGATGACCCGCGTCGATTCCACCACCGGCGACTGGTACTGCACGTCCGGTCACCTGATCTGGATCGGCGACCGCACCCGCCAGCCGGACCATGCGCATGTGGAGTTCTGCCGCGGCATCAGGAACCCGATCGGCTTGAAGTGTGGCCCCTCGCTGAAAGCCGACGAACTGCTGCGCCTGATCGAGATCCTCAACCCCGAGGACGAAGCCGGAAGGCTGACCTTGATCGGCCGTTTCGGCGCCGAGAAGGTGGGCGAGCACCTGCCGGCGCTGGTTCGCGCCGTGCAGCGCGAGGGCCGCACGGTGGTGTGGTCGTGCGATCCCATGCACGGCAACACGATCACGTCGGGCAGCGGCTACAAGACGCGGCCGTTCGACCGCATCCTGCAGGAGGTGAAGAGCTTCTTCGCCGTCCATGCCGCCGAGGGGACCTATGCGGGCGGCGTACACCTCGAAATGACCGGCAAGAACGTCACCGAATGCACCGGCGGCGCGCGCGCCATCAGTGACGAGGACCTCAACGACCGCTACCACACCTTCTGCGATCCGCGGCTCAATGCCGAGCAATCGATCGAGCTCGCCTTCCTGCTCGCCGACCTGCTCAAGGCGGAGCGGCAGGGCAAGGCGAAGCCGCTGCCGGCCGCGGCTGGGTTGTAGGGCGGCGTCCGCGCGCGCTACACCGGGCGCAGGGAGCCGCTGTTACCCCTCACCCCGAGGAGCATCGCA
>DASWSO010000471.1:0-1535 GCA_036402635.1 Xanthobacteraceae bacterium | reverse complement strand
GTCGCCGTTGACGATGCGCAGCGCCAGGCCCTCGACGATCGCGGTCTTGCCGACGCCGGGCTCGCCGATCAACACCGGATTGTGCTTGGTGCGGCGCGAGAGCACCTGCACGGTGCGGCGGATCTCCTCGTCACGACCGATCACCGGATCGAGCTTGCCGGCGCGGGCTTCCTCGGTGAAGTCGCGGGTGTACTTCTTCAGCGCCTCGTAGGCTTGCTCGGCGGAGGCGGTGTCGGCGGTGCGGCCCTTGCGCAGATCGGTGATCGCCTTGTTCAGGCTCTGCGCGGTGACGCCGTTGCGCTTGAGGATCTCGCCGGCCTTGGTGTTGCTCAGCGCGAGCGCCAGCAGCATGTATTCGACCGTGACGAAGGCGTCGCCGGCCTTCTGCGCCGCCTGCTCGGCCTGGTCGAACACGCGCGCGGTCTCCGGCGCCATGAACACCTGGCCGGCGCCGCCACCCTCGACGCGCGGCAGCTTCTCGAGCTCGGCATCGACGTCGCGTTCAACCAGGCGGGCATCGGCGCCGGCGGCGGCGATCAGGTTCGCCGACATGCGCTCCTCGTCGTCGAGCAGCGCTTTCAGCAGATGCAGCGGCGTGATCTGCTGATGGCCGCTGCGCTGCGCGAGGCTCTGCGCTCCCTGCACCAGGCTCTTCAGGCGGTCGGTGTATTTTTCGATCTGCATGGCTTGAGGCCCGCGTTGCTGAGGAAACTTTCGTCCACTCGCCGTCATTGCCGGGCTTGACCCGGCAATCCATCGAGGAACGTCAGAGCCGCGTTTCTCGATGGATGCCCGGATTTGAGTCCGGGCATGACGGGATCGCGCTAGCTCGCCTTGCGGTCGCCTCCGTCGACCTCCTCGAACTCGGCGTCGACCACGTCCGCATCGCTGGGTGCGGTGCCGCCCGGGCGGCCGCCGCCGGCAGGGCCGGCACCCGCACTGGCGCTCGCACCGGCGCGGTTGACCGCTTCGGTGAACCGCCCGAAGGCCTGGGTGAGCCGCTCGGTCGCCTGCCGGATGCGCTGGACGTCCTCGCCCTTGATCGCGTCCTTCACCTCCGCGACCGCACGCTCCACGTCGCTTCTGAGCTCGGCCGGCACGCGGTCGCCGGATTCCTGCAGCGTCTTCTCGACGCTGTAGACCGCGGCGTCGGCCTGGTTGCGGGTCTCCACCAGTTCCTTGCGGCGCCGGTCTTCCTCGGCATGCGCTTCCGCCTCTTTCACCATGCGCTGGATCTCGGCTTCGTTGAGCCCGCCGGAGGCCTGGATGCGGATCGTCTGCTCCTTGCCGCTGGCCTTGTCCTTGGCGGAGACGTTGACGATGCCGTTGGCATCGATGTCGAAGGTGACCTCGATCTGCGGCGCGCCGCGCGGCGCCGGCGGGATGCCGACCAGGTCGAACTGGCCGAGGAACTTGTTGTCCGCCGCCATTTCGCGCTCGCCCTGGAACACCCGCACGGTGACGGCGGTCTGGTTGTCCTCCGCGGTCGAGAAGGTCTGGCTCTTGCGGGTCGGGATGGTGGTGTTGCGCTCGAT
>DASWSO010000470.1:0-5595 GCA_036402635.1 Xanthobacteraceae bacterium | reverse complement strand
GCCGCCGCCGGCTGAAAGGCCGCGCCTGCGCCGCGCCCGCAAGGCCGACGCCTGATCGCTCCGGGCAGAGCCGCGCGGTTTCCATTGCGTTCTGCCCAGCCGTGCCTATGTTGCCGCCCCACATGCGCGCCGCCACATCATGAGCATCGAGACTCCCTGCACCAAGGTCTGCACCATCGATCCGGCGCGTGGCCTTTGCGTCGGCTGCGGCCGCACCGCGGACGAGATCGGGCGCTGGCTTGAGATGAGTGCCGCCGAGCGACGTCAAGTGATGCAGCAACTGCCGGCGCGACTGTCCGCGCCCCCGGCTCGCCGCTCCTCGACCGTCGTGTCCTGCGCATGAGCGGCGTCAACGACGTGGGCGCCCGCCGGCTGTTCTGGGGCGTGCTGATCGGCCTCGGCCTCGCTGCACTGATCATCATTGCGCGTTACGAGAAGGGCAGCATCGCGGGTCTGCCGGTCGACGATTTCGGCGCGCTCCTGGTCAAGATCGGCCTGTTGGTCTTTCTCGGCGGCGCTGTGCTGGCGCTGTTCCGGCACCAGCTTTCGGCCGTGCTGGAGGCGCTGCTTTTCTGGTGCCTGATCGGCCTGCTGCTGGCGGCCGGCTACACCTATCGCCACGACCTGCGGCAGGTCGCGGAACGTGTCTTCGCCGAGTTGGTGCCGGGCCGGCCGGTGTCGCGCGGCAATGCGGTGGAGATCGCCCGCACCCGCGCGGGCGACTTCCAGATTTCAGCCCAGATCAACGGCAACCGCATCGCCACCATCCTCGATACCGGCGCCAGCAGCGTGGTGCTCACGCACGAGGCTGCCAAGGCCGCCGGACTACCGGTGGAAGTGCTCACCTTCACGGTGCCGGTGGAGACCGCGAACGGCCGCGCCCGCGCCGCCGCGGTGACGCTCGACCGGCTCGCCATCGGCAACATCGTGGAGCGCTCGGTGCCGGCGCTGGTGACGCAGCCGGGACAGCTGCGCGTCAGCCTGCTGGGGATGAGTTTCCTGAACCGGCTGGAGAGCTGGGAAGTGCGCGGCGACAAGCTTGTGCTGCGCGGCTATCCGTGAGCGGCGCTCACCAGACCAGCGTCACCAGGAACCGTGTCGCGATCAGCAGCAGGAAGCAGCCGAAGGCGACCTCGAGCTGCCGCTTCGGCATGCGATGCGCGAGCCGTGCGCCGTAGGGCGACGCGAAGCTTGCGATCGGCGCGATCAGCGCCACCCCGATCAGCGAGACGAAACCGATAGAGAGCGGCGGCAGCAGCGACTGGTGCGGCAGCCCGGCCAGGATATAGCCGACGGTGCCGACCACCGAGATCAGCACGCCGATGCCGGCCGAGATCGCCACCGCGACGTGGATGCTCTCGCCGTACAGAGTCAGGATCAGGGTGGCGAGCGAGCCGCCGCCAACGCCCATCACCGAGGCATAGAGCCCGACCGCGAAGCCGTAGACCGCCATCAATCCGAATCCGGGCAGGCGATCGCCGAGGCGCCACGACTCGCGGCCGAACAGCAGCTTGACGGCGATCAGCCCGGCCATGAACACGAACGACAGCCGAAACACCCAGCCGGGCGCGAACGCAGCGACGATGCCACCGGCGACCACGCCGGCTACAATCGGCACCGCCCAGATGCGCACGATGTGCACCGGCACCGTCCCACGCGCCCGGTGGGCCCGATAGGCGCGTAGCGTGGTCGGGATGATGATGGCCAGCGAGGTTCCGACGCAGAGCTGCATGCGCACCGCGTCCGGCGTGCCGATGGCGCCGAAGATCTCATACAGCACCGGCACCAGCACGCCGCCGCCGCCGACGCCAAATAGGCCCGCCAGCACCCCCGCAACGGCACCGCCGACGATGATCGCACCGGCAAGCAGCAGCAGCTCCGACACGGGCATGCCAAAAATCATTGATCGTCCTTCAGGTGGGTGACGATCAGGCGGCGTGCGCGAGCGACGCGGTATCGGCCACCAGCGCCAGAGCCTGCACCAGCACCTCGGGGCCGGCACCGGTCTTGACCGCTTCAATCGCCAGATGGCGCCGATAGGCACGCGCTCCCGGGACGGCGTGGAACAGCCCGTGCATGTGCCGGATGATCGCATGCAGCCGCGTACCGCGCATGAGCTCACGCTCAATGTACGGCACCAGCGCAAGCGCGGCGGCCTTGACGTTCTCGAACGGCGCCGCCTGCCCGAACAGCAGCGGGTCGACCGCGAGCAATCGCCACGGTTCCTGGTAGGCGGCGCGGCCCAGCATCACGCCGTCGACATGCGCCAGGTGGCGTTGCGCCTCCTCGAGCGACGGCACGCCGCCATTGAGGATGATTTCGAGCTGTGGATGCGCCGCCTTCAACCGATATACCCGCGCATAATCGAGCGGCGGGATCTCGCGGTTCTGCTTGGGATCGAGCCCCTTCAGCCACGCCTTGCGGGCATGCACGACCAGCGCATCGGCACCGCCTGCGACAGCCGCCTGCGTCACGGCTTCGAGTGCCTGCTCCGGGTCCTGCTCGTCGATGCCGAGCCGGCACTTCACCGTGACCGGCATGTCGACGGCAGCTCGCATCGCCGCCACGCAGTCGCCGACCAGCTTCGGCTCGGCCATCAGGCAGGCGCCGAAGCGTCCTTCCTGCACGCGATCCGACGGGCAGCCGACATTGAGATTGATTTCCGCATAGCCGAGATCGGCGCAGATGCGCGCCGACCGGGCGAGCGCGTCAGGGTCGGAGCCGCCGAGTTGCACCGCCAGCGGCTGCTCGCTCGGATCGAACGCCAGCAGGCGCTCCCGGTTGCCATGGATCACGGCGCCGGTCGTCACCATCTCGGTATAGAGGATGGCGCGGCGCGTCAGCAGCCGATGGAAGACGCGGCAGTGCCGGTCGGTCCAATCCATCATCGGCGCCACCGCAAAACGCCGTGGCGCGGGCGCGCGGGCTGCGGACAGGCGCTGGTCGAGATCGTTCATTTGCCCCAAATGGCTGAGAAACCCTCCGGCGGCAAGGCTGGAGCGGAACCCCGCCCTTCGGAGCCGGCGCTGGGGTCACCCGGCTTCCGGTTCGCAGGCCAACAAGGTAGTCACCGACAGATGCAAGAAGAAAAAGAACGCGCGGCGCTCGCGTCGATCGCTGCTTCGGCCGGGCTGACGCTCGCCAAGGGCGTGGTGGGCCTCGCCTCCGGGTCGCTCGCCATCCTCTCGGAGGCCGCGCATTCGCTGATCGATTTCGCCGCTACCCTGATGACCTATTTCGCCGTCCGCGCGTCCGGCAAGCCGGCCGACGAGGAGCATCACTACGGGCACGCCAAGATCGAGAGCGTGACCGCGTTGGCGGAGACCGCCCTCCTCTTCCTGCTGTCCGGCGTCGTCATGTGGGAGGCGGCGCACCGGCTGCTCGGCGGCACCGGGCAGCACGTAACCGCCGGCATCTGGGCCTTCGGTGTCATCATCGTATCGATCGTGGTCGACTTCTTCCGCGCGCGGCACCTCTACAAGGTGGCGGCGGAGACGACGAGCGAGGCGCTGGAAGCCGACGCGCTGCACTTCGGCTCCGACATGTGGTCGTCGCTTGCCGTGCTGGTGGGGCTGGGCGGCGTCCTGCTGGGCTACCAATGGGCCGATGCAGCGGCCGCCTTGGTGGTCGCGGTGTTCGTCTGCCTCGCTGGCTGGCGGCTGGGCAGCCGCACCATCGCGACCCTCACCGACGAGGCGCCGCCCGGCGCCGCCGCCGAGATCGACGAGATTGCCCGCGCAGTGCCGGGCGTGGTCGATATCGAACGCATCCGCGTGCGGCGGGCTGGCGCCGTGCTGTTCGTCGATTTGACGCTGGCGGTGAACCGCACGCTGCCGCTCGACCGGGTCGCAACGCTGAAATCGGACGTGGCCAAGGCGATCGAGGCGGCAATGCCCACCGCGGAAGTGTCCGCCATCACCACGCCGCGCGCGCTCGACGACGAGACGGTACTGGAACGCGTGCTGGTGATCGCGCGCAATCGCGCGCTCGCGGTGCATCACGTGACGGTGCAGGCGGTGGGAGATCGGCTGGCGGTGTCGCTCGACATCGAGGTCGACGGAGCGCTCACGCTCGCGGAGGCGCACGAGATCGCCAGCGGGCTGGAAAACGCGATCGAGCAGGAGCTCGGACCCGAAGTGGAAGTCGAAACCCACATCGAGCCGTTGCAGATCGCGGACTTGGCCGGCAACGATGCCGGGCCGGAGCGGGTGGAGGCGGTGCGCGCCGCGCTCGCCGAGCTGGCGGCGCAGCAGGGCGCGGTGCGCGACATTCACGACGTGCGGGTGCGCGCCACACCGGTCGGAGAGATCGTGAATTTTCACTGCTGGACCGACCCTGCGCTCACGGTCGAGGCCGTGCACGAAAAGGTCGATATGCTGGAGCGCGCGTTGAAGCGGCGCTTTCCCGAGATCCAGCGCGTCATCGGCCATGCCGAGCCGCGCCCGGCAACGAACAACGCCTAAAAGGAAGCTCGCATGCGCACCGAAGAGCCGCGTCCCGTTCGCCTCGAAGACTACCGGCCGCCGGACTGGCTGGTCGACACAGTCGAGCTGGACGTGAAGCTGCATGCGACGGCGACGCGCGTGCGCGCGACCCTGCAGCTGCGGCCCAATCCGCAGGCCGGCGCGCCGGCCCCGGTGGTGCTCGACGGTGACGAGCTGCGGCTGCTCAGCGTCAAGCTGAACGGCACGCTGATGCCCTTGGACCACTTCGTCGCCACGCCGGACCGTCTGACAATTCCGCAGCCGCCGGCCGGACCGTTCAGCCTGGAAATCGAGACCGAGCTCGACCCCTCGACCAACACCAAGCTGATGGGGCTCTACCGCTCCAACGCGACCTACTGCACCCAATGCGAGCCGGAAGGCTTTCGCCGTATCACCTATTTTCCGGATCGGCCGGACGTGATGGCGGTGTACACGACACGCATCGAGGCCGAGAAGGCGGAAGTGCCGGTGCTGCTCGCCAACGGCAACCTGGTGGATTCAGGAGACCTTTCCGAGGGCCGCCACTTCGCGGTTTGGCATGATCCGTTCCCCAAGCCGTCATACCTGTTCGCGCTGGTCGGCGGCGATCTCGCCTGCGTCGAAGACCATTTCGTCACCATGTCCGGCCGCGACGTCACGCTGCGCATCTATGTGGAGCACGGCAACCAGCCGCGCTGCGACTACGCCATGGATGCGCTGAAGCGATCGATGCGCTGGGACGAGCAGGCGTTCGGGCGCGAATACGACCTCGACATCTTCATGGTCGTCGCGGTGTCGCACTTCAACATGGGCGCGATGGAGAACAAGGGCCTCAACGTCTTCAACGACAAATACGTCCTGGCCACCCCCGACACCGCGACCGACAGCGACTACGGCAGCATCGAAGCGATCATCGCCCACGAGTATTTCCACAACTGGACCGGCAATCGGATCACCTGCCGCGACTGGTTCCAGCTGTGCGTGAAGGAGGGGCTGACGGTCTTCCGTGACCAGGGCTTCTCGGCCGACATGCGCGGACATGCGGTACAGCGGATCAAGGAAGTGAAAACCCTCCGTGCACGGCAGTTCCCCGAGGACCAGGGTCCGCTGGCGCATCCGGTGCGGCCGGCCA
>DASWSO010000469.1:0-2596 GCA_036402635.1 Xanthobacteraceae bacterium | reverse complement strand
GACCGCGCCAGCCTCGCCGGCGCCGCCGACTCGGCGAAGGATGCGAGCGGCGCCGCCGCGGCGCCGCGGCTCGCCGCGATGCAGCCGGAGCCGCCGCCGGGGTGGGTTGCTTTCGCTCTCCCAGCCTTGACCTCACCCTGTCGCCGGCTACGGCTTCTTCTCGCGCGAATAGTCGTCGTCCTCGAGCGAGGGGCCGGCGCGCTGGCGGTCGATGATCTTCTGGTGGTCCTCGGGGATCTTCTGCCCGCGCGCGGCCGCCTGCAGCGTCTCCGGGAACCAGGTGGCGATCGGCGGGAACGCGATCAGCACGGCGACGCAGATGCACTGCAGGATCATGAACTGGAACATGCCGGCATAGATCGTCTTCAGGCTCCAGGCCTTCACCACCTGTTTGAGGTAGTAGGCGGACATCGCCACCGGCGGCGACAGGAACGCGGTCTGCAGCACCACCGCCACCAGCGCGCCGAACCAGACCAGGTCGATCTTCATCGCCGCCACCACGGGAAAGAAGATCGGCAGAAACACCAGCACGATCGCGGGCCACTCGAACGGCCAGCCGAGCAGGAAGATCAGGATCAGGATCACGATCAGCATCAGCGTCGGCGGCATCTCGAACGCCAGCAGCGAATTGGTGATCCAGTTGGCGGTGCCGAGCCGCGCGAACACGGCGCCGAAGATGTTCGACGTCACCGCCAGCAGCAGCACCATGCTGGAGGTCGCCATGGTGGAGAAGCACGCGCGCTGCAGCCCCGCCCAGGTGAAGCGTCCGTAGGCGACCGACAGCATGAAGGCGCCGAACGCGCCGATGCCGGCCGCTTCGGTCGGCGTGGCGAGCCCGGCCAGGATCGACCCGAGCGTCGCGGTGATGAGGCCGAGCAGCGGCAGCGTGCCGATCGCGGTCTCGCGCAGCATGTAGCCCCACGAGTGGATGCGCTCTTCGATCGGCACCGGCGGACCGAGCTTCGGATTGATGAAGCTGCGCACCATCAGGTAGGCGATGTAGAGGCCGGCCAGCAGGAAGCCGGGGCCGAACGCGGCGGCATAGAGGTCGGCGACCGAGACGCCGAGCACCGGGCCCATCACCACCAGCATCACCGACGGCGGGATCAGGATGCCGAGCGTGCCGCCGGCCGTGATGGCGCCGGCGGAGAGCCGCGCGTCGTAGCCGGCGCGCACCATGATCGGCGACGCCATGATGCCGAGCACCGTGACGGCGGCGCCGACAATGCCGGTCGCCATCGCGAACACCGTCGAGGTGAGGATCACCACCAGGTAGAGCGAGCCGCGGATCGGCGCCAGCAGCAGCCGGAAGGCGCGGAACAGCCGCTCCATCATGCCGGCCTGCTCGGTGATGAAGCCCATGAAGATGAACAGCGGCACCGCCGCCAGCAGCTCCTCCTTCATCAGGCCGATGATCTGGAAATAGGCGAGGTCGAACACCGTCGCGCCGAGGCCGAGGTAGCCGAACGCGAACGCCAGAAACAGCAGCGTGAACGAGATCGGCACCCCGATGAAGATCGCGCCCAGAAGCACGACCAGCATGATCAGGCCGATGAGTTCTTCCGCGTTCATACCTCGACCTTCTCTTTGTGCTCGAGCTCGACGCCGGTGCGCGCCATGTAGAGGCTCTTGATCAGCTCGGAGACGCCCTGGATCAGCAGCAGCAGGCAGGCGAGCGGCACCATCAGCTTGAACGGCCACAGCATCGGCCGCCACGGCGTCTGGTCGGAGGTCTCGTTGATGCGCCAGGCGTACAGCCCTTCGTCGAGGCTGATGAACAGCAGCATCGCCAGGCTCGGGAAGAAGAAGACGATGTAGGAAATGGAATCGATCACGCCCTTCTTGCGGGTCGAGAACGTGTCCCACAGGAAGTCGGTGCGGATATGCGCGCCCTTGTGCAGCGCATAGGCGGCACCCAGCATGAACAGCGTGCCGTACAGCATGTAGGTGACGTCGAACGCCCAGATGGTCGGCGCACGAAACAGGTAGCGCGCGATCACCTCGTAGGTGACCGCCAGCACCAGCGGCACCGACAGCCAAGAGATCACGGTGCCGGTGCGGTCGGTGAACGCGTCGATGGCGCGGATCAGCGCCAGCAGCACCGGCGACGGCCCGGCGTCGGCCGCCTCAGGCACACTCGGCGACGCTTGCATGGTTTCCCCCTCCCCTCGGTCGCGACTGCTGGCCGTCATGCCGCGGCCCGGGACCGGCTGGAGCCGGCCCGGAGCGCGCGCGATGACGCCGCGGAGGCTTACTTGCGCGTCGGCGGGAAGTAGTAGTTGGCGACGAACGAGTAGGGCGGGAAATAGGCGCGCTTCATCGGCACCACGAGCGCGGCATATTTCCGTTGCGACTCGAGCACCTTCTTGAAGAACGGGCTCTTCGCCGATTCCTCCGCCGCCAGCTCGTCCCAGCCTTTGAGGAACTCGCGCAGGATGTCGGCCGGGGTGGTGAGGATCTGCACGCCGTGCTTCTCCTGCAGCTCGATCAGCGCCTCGGCGTTCTGCTTCTGCCAGCGCGTCCACCAGATCAGGAACGCCTCGTTGGCGGCGGACTTGATCCACTCCTGCTCCTGCGGCTTCAGCGAAGCCCAGAC
>DASWSO010000468.1:0-2569 GCA_036402635.1 Xanthobacteraceae bacterium | reverse complement strand
GCACCGCGGCTACGCCCGGCTCGATGCGGACCATGTGACGCAGGCCGGCGCCGGCTGCGATTTCGATTTCCTTCAGGCATAAAGTCGGGGCCCTCGATGCGGCCGTCCGCGGCCGCGCCTCGCCCTCCTGCCCGCTTCTTTCCCTCAAGCCGCGCGCGCCGACGCGCCAGCGGCCGCGCAACTGGAGACGTTTCGGAAATGCTGGACCGGCGTACGGACGAATTGCAGAGCGGCCGGTTCGCAGCCTCCGACGGCGAAGCGCGGCCGCCGGCCACGTCCTGGCGCACGGACCTGAAGAACCGGGTGGTGACCTGGGGCATCCGGGTGGTCTGCGGCGCCGACAGCACGATTTCAGCTTCGGCGGCGGCGGATGTGTCGGTGGTGCGGGCCGGGCTCGGCATGCTGTGGCTGCGCATGCTGGGCGCGCTCGGCGTGCGCAGCTTCGTCTCCCGCAGCGGGCTCGGCCACAAGTTCGTCTGCCATGTCGGCGACCTGGCCGAGCATCCGTTCTACGTCCCGAACGCCTTTCGCAACGAGCTCGCGCTGTGCGCCGCGTGGCTGGAGCAGGAGACCGCGCCGGTCGCCTACGACGTCGGCGCCAATGTCGGCTTCTTCTGCACCCAGCTGGCGCAGATGGTCGCCACGCCGACGCAGATCTACGCGTTCGAGCCGGTGCCGACCACGTTCGTGAAGCTGGTGCAGTCGGTGCGGCGGCTCGGGCTGGCCGACCGCGTCCACACCATCGCGGCGGCGGTCGGCGAGGACCACGCGCCGCTGCAGATGAACTATTCCGACGGCAATTCGCTGTATGCGCAGATCCGCAGCGACGAGCCGAACCCGCGCGCCGGCAGCGCCCTCGCCTACGCCGCCGCCGTGACGCTCGACAGCTTCCACGCCGCCGCCGCCGCCACGCCGGCGCTGATCAAGATCGACGTCGAGGGCAGCGAGATCGCGGTGCTGCGCGGCGCCGAGCGCCTGCTGGCGCGCGACGCACCCCCGGCCGTGATGTTCGAATACAATCCGATGACGCTGGCCGAGCGCGGCGCCAGCACACGCGAATTCGCCGCGCTGCTGGCCGGCTACGAGCTGTTCTACGTCGACGACCTGGAAGGCCAGCGGCTGCGGTTCGGCGCGCCGGTGCCGGAGGTCGACGACATCGACTGGATCTGCAACGTGTTCGCGGTGCCGCGCGCCGCGGTCGCGAGCGGCCGCTGGGCGGCGGCGTTGGCGCGTGCGTCACGCCGAGTGGGCGCAGGGGATTGATCTAAGCGCGTCGGTGGAATCCGACGTGCCGATCACCCCAGCGGGACGCTTTCGGTGAGCGTCTGGTTGAGCGTGCGCGAGACCTGCTCGATGCGCTCGGAGGCGGCGTTGAGCGCCGCCACCACGGCGGCCTGCGTCGCCTGGGCGCGCTCGCTGACGGAGGCGCCGTTTTCCTGCACGCCGTCGAGTTCCCCCTGCAGACGCTCGGCGCGTGCCCTGGTTTCCGACAGCTCGTCCGCCAGCATCAGCGCCGCCACCACCATCAGCCGCATGTCGCCGATCTCGCCGAGGCTGGCGCGCAGCTCGCCGATGCGGCGGTCGAAGTCCTGCGCCAGCCCGGAAAGGTGGTCTTCCTGACCGTCCTCGCAGGCCATGCGGTACTGCCGGCCATTGATGGTGACGCTGAGCTGCGGCACGGCGTCTAGCTCCTCGGCTGATTGGCGGACAGCACCGCCCGCACCGCATCGATCGCGACATCGAGCCGGCGCACCACGTCGCGGTTGGCGCCGCCAAGCCGGCTGGCGCGTGCCGCCTGCTGGTCGAGCTCGGCCGCCAGCCGCGCCCGGTCGCTGCCGAGCGCCGCCACCTGCATGGCCAGCGCGCGCTGCCGCACGTCCGCTTCGCGCCGCCGCTCGAGCGCGGCCTCCAGCCCGTCGAGAGCCGCCGCGAGCCGGCGCGTGGCCGCTTCGATCGCACTGCCGTCGGTCATGCCGGCCGGATAAGCCCCTTGCTGCCTGATTCGCCAAGTCTGCGCTCAGGCCGCGCTGCCCGCAATCGCTCAGTTGGCGGCGCCAACAGCCGAAAATGCCCGCAAGACGCGGCGGCGGTGCGTTTGACAGAGGGGCGCGCCGTGTTATGTGTCCGGCGCCTCGGCCCGAGGGTTCCCGCCCGCGCCCCACGCGCCTTTAAGCTCCTTGAGGCACGAACGTCCCGTCTAGCAGCGACCGCGACGGCGCCGGACCATTTCCGCGGGTCGAAGAGGTTTTCCAGGCAGCATGCTGACCAGCACGCGCACCACCCACGACCGCATGGCGAATGCCATCCGGGTGCTCGCGATGGATGCAGTCGAGCAGGCCAAGTCCGGCCATCCGGGCCTGCCGATGGGCGCCGCCGACATCGCCACGGTGCTGTTTGCCCGCTTCCTGAAGTTCGATCCCGCCGACCCGGCCTGGCCGGACCGCGACCGCTTCGTGCTCTCCGCCGGGCACGGCTCGATGCTGATCTACGCGCTGCTGCACCTGCTCGGCTACGACGGCATGCCGGTCTCCGAGCTCAAGCGCTTCCGCCAGCTGGATTCGCGAACGCC
>DASWSO010000467.1:0-2038 GCA_036402635.1 Xanthobacteraceae bacterium | reverse complement strand
TACTGTCGTCGGAGCAGCCGGCGCCGTGGCTATGGGGTCGGGTCGGCGGCGACGCGCTCGACATCGCGACGCTGGCGGCCGGCTTCAGCGATGACAATCCGAAGAAGCACAATGTCGGTATGGCGCTGCTCTCGGTGCTCGGCGTCACCGCGCTCGACATCGTCTGCGCGCAGCAGCTCAGCAGCGAGCATCCCCAGCAACGGCAGCCGGTGCGCGACTACAGCGACCGCAGCGGCCTGCCGCGCCCGCCGCAGCAGATGCGCGGCGCCGCCCGCGACTTCAAGGTCCCGCGCGACTTCCAGACGCCGGAGGCGCTGCGGCCCTACGACCAGCAGCAGCGGCAGCCGGCCGGAGTACACTAGCGCCTCGCTCAGCGCGCGCTCCATCCCGCCGCCCCGCCCACTCGAATCCGGCGGCGGCTTGCCGCCGCCGCGGGATTGGTGGCGGGGCACCCGCAGACTTCTCCGGTCATCCGGCGCCGTGATGCGCCCGCCGCGATCCGAGCATCCCCAGCCCGTCGATTGACCCTTGCGCCGGCCGCGCTTCCCACTACGGTGCGCGCCGGAAATGGCTCGGGGAGTGCAAACCGGAATGAAGATCATCGGATTCATCGCGGAAGGTGGGCCGCGCATCGGCGTGGTCGAGCAGGAGCGCGTCATCGACCTCAACGCCGCCGACAACCGGCTCTCCGGCAACCTCGCCGACGTGCTCGCCGCAACCGGCGGCGACCTCGCCCCGCTGGCGCAGCTCGCCGCCCGCGCCCCCGCCGCCACCCACCGCATGCTGGAAAGCATCACCTACGGGCTGCCGGTGGCGCGCCCCAGCAAGATCGTCTGCCTCGGCCTCAACTACCTCGAGCACGTCAAGGAAGGCTCGCAGCGCGACAACATCCCGAAATATCCGACCATCTTCCTGCGCGGCCAGAGCTCGCTGGTGCCGCACGAAGCTCCGCTCATCCGCCCGCGCGTCTCCGAGCAGCTCGACTACGAGGCCGAGATGGTGGCGGTGGTCGGCCGCCGCGCCAAGCACCTCACCAAGGAGAACGCCATCTCCTGCATCGTCGGCTATTCGTGCTTCAACGAAGGCTCGGTGCGCGAATTCCAGCGCCATACGACGCAGTGGGGCATGGGCAAGAACTTCGACCGCACCGGCGGTTTCGGCCCCTGGATCGTGTCCGCGGACGAGCTGCCGAATGCCGGCGCCGGGCTCAATATCCAGAGCCGGCTCAACGGCCACGTCATGCAGTCGGACAACACCGCCAACATGATGTTCCCGCTGATCGAGACGCTGGTCTACATCACGCAGGGGATCACGCTGGAGCCGGGCGACGTGATCGTCACCGGCACGCCGTCGGGCGTCGGCCATGCGCGCAAGCCGCCGATATGGATGAAGCCCGGCGACGTCTGCGAGATCGACATTCAGGACATCGGCGTCCTGCGCAACCCGATCGCCGACGAGGAGTGACGCCTGTGTCCCGCACGCGGTGCCGCGCGCTTGCGGTGCACCGCAGATGCGGGACCCCGGTTCCCTTGCCCAACGAAACCGCGGTCCCGGTTCAGCAACGCACCACTTTGCGCTGCGCTGCGCCCGGGACGCGGATACAATGAGCGCCGAGACCTAAGCCCAGAGGAACCCCCATGGATCAGATCACCGAGCCGCGCACCATCCGCGCCGAGGACATCGCGCCGCGCTACAACTGGGACCGGCAGCTGCCGGCGCTCGGCACCATGGGGGTCGACTTCGAGGAGCGGGTCGATTTCCGCCGCATGCACCGCTACCGGCTCGGCCGCGCCAAGCAGGCGCTGGAGAATTCCGAGCTCGGCGCGCTGCTGTGCCTCGACGTCAACAACATCCGCTACCTCACCTCCACCAAGATCGGCGAGTGGGAGCGCGACAAGCTCTGCCGCTTCGCGCTGCTGGCCCGCGGCGCCGAGCCGGTGCTGTGGGACTTCGGTTCCGCCGCCGTGCATCACCGCATGTACGTTCCGTGGCTCAAGCCGGAGAACTGCAAGGCCGGGCTTCTTGGCATGCGCGGCAC
>DASWSO010000466.1:0-5645 GCA_036402635.1 Xanthobacteraceae bacterium | reverse complement strand
GCTGTTGAGCACCCCGTTGGCGGCCAGGCCCTTCTTCTTCTGGAACGCCTTCACGGCGTCGGCGAGCTTGGCGTCGTAATTGGTGTCGGCGGCATCGCCGGCGACGCCGAGCCGCTCGCGGATCAGCGGCACGCGCTCGTCGCGCATCCCTTTGCGCAGCGTCGGACCGCTGGCGACCTGCTGCTCGGCATGGTCGCCGCTCTGGCCGCGCAGCTCGGCGAGCTTGGCCTTGAGCGCGACGAAGCCGTCATGCGGCGGGTTGAAGCCGTCGAGCGCTTTGGCGCCGTCTTTCGCGGTCGCCATCGTCTGCAGGATCGCGGCCGGCTCCGGCACCGGCAGCGCGTATTCGATATTGGTGCTGATGCGCGACGGCGCGACCCGGCCCGACTGCGCGTGGCGCGCATAGGTCAGCACCGAATTGGTCAGCTTCAGCTCGGCCTGCGCGATCGTCTCCGGATCGCTCGACAGGGCCCTCAGGTCCGGCGTCGCATAATCGTTGGCGTCGAGACCGTCGGCGTCGGCGGCCTTCAGCCGGGCGATGGCGGCCTTCATCTTCGCGCTCGGCACGCCGAGATCGAACCAGAGCGGCGCATAGCTGCGCGCCTGGTAGAACTCCTCGATCGCGGCGCGCTCCTTCTTCGAGCGCTCGGCGGTCCGGTCGAGCTTGGTGCGCACCAGCTCCTTCAGCTTGTCGGCGATGGCGGCATCGACCGGCGCCAGCGCGACGGCGCCGAGGTCCTTCACGGTCGGGGGCGCCACATTGGCGCTCTCCGGCACCGGAATGGCGCGCTGGATGCCCTCTTCGGTCATCGGTGCCGCCGGCGGAGCGGCCGCCACGGCAGGCTTGGCGTCGGCAGGCTTGGCTTCGGCAGGCTTGGCCTCGGCAGGCTTGGCCTCGGCAGCCGGAGCGGCAGCCGGGGCCGCCGGCTGCGGGTCGATGGTGGCGGTGGTGGCCGGGCCGTCGTCCTTGGCGGCCGGCGCTGGCGCGGCGGCGTTGATCGTCACGCCGCGGGTGCCGGGCTCCAGGTCCGCGATGGTGGGCGGGGCGACGTCGGCCGGCTCCGGCACCGGAACCGCCGCCTCGACCGCCGTGCGCAAACGGGCGCTCGGGTTGTCTTGAGCGGCGGCGGGGCACGCGACCAGGGTCAACGACAGTGCCAGCAGGGCACCCGCCGAGACGCCATCCAACCAGGGGGCGCGCATTCCACTTCCTCCGTCGCCAAGAACAACGATGTCGCACAACGATGTCGAACGTCCACGCGGCTTGCGCCGCACGGCCACCGGCGATTGTCACCGGGCCAGCCGCAAATCGATAACGCAAACTACATGGTTATGGCACCCGACCGGAGCAATTTGGCGTGAGTGTCACCGCGCCGCCACGCCGTCCTCGGGCTCCGCCGGGCTGCCGAGGCCGAGCCCCTCCAGCTTGCGGTAGAGGGTCGAGCGGCCGATCCGGAGCCGGCGCGCCACTTCCGACATCTGGCCGCGGTAGTGCGCAATGGCAAAGCGGATCGTGTCCGCCTCCAGCTCCTCGAGCGGGCGCACCTCGCCGTGGTCGTCGAGCAGCGGCAGGCTGCCGCCCACCGCCACCGGCTGGCCGGCGCCGATGGCGCCGAGGAAGGCGGCCGGCTCCGGGTCGATCAGCAGCGGCGGCTCGGCGGCCGGGACCAGCACCGGGGCATCCGCCAGCGGCATCTGCGCGAGGGCCGGCAGCGAGGGGGCGGGCAGCGCGGGGGCGCGGCCGAGCTGGGATGCGATCTGCGGAAATTCCGCGAGGCCGAGCTCGTCCTGCTCGGCGAGCACGACGGCGCGGAAAACCGCATTCTCCAGCTGGCGGACGTTGCCGGGCCACTCGAACGCCCGCAGCAGCGCCATCGCTTCGCTGGAGACGGAGCGGATGCGCTTGCCCTCCTCGGCCGCGAAGCGGACCAGGAAGTGCCGCAGCAGCTCCGGGATGTCCTCGGGACGGGTGCGCAGCGGCGGCACCGTCAGCGGAAAAACGTGCAGGCGGTAGAACAGGTCCTCGCGGAAGCGCCCCTGCCGCACGTCCTCGATGAGATTGCGGTTGGTGGCCGAGATGATGCGAACGTCGACCTTGACCGGCTTGCGGGCGCCGACCGGCTCGACCTCGCCCTCCTGGATGGCGCGCAACAGCTTCACCTGCGCGGCCGGCGGAAGCTCGCCCACCTCGTCCAGGAAGAGGGTGCCGCCGGAGGCTTCCACGAACTTGCCGGTGTGGCGCTCGGTCGCGCCCGTGAACGCGCCCTTCTCGTGCCCGAACAGGATCGACTCGACGAGATTATCGGGAATCGCCCCGCAGTTGACGGCCACGAACGGGCGCGCGCGGCGCTCGCCGGAGCCGTGCACGGCGCGCGCGATCAGCTCCTTGCCGACACCGGATTCGCCCTCGATCAGCACCGGAATGTTGGAGCCGGCCGCCTTCTCGGCGGCGCGCAGCACCGGGTGCATCTGGGCGCTGCGGGTGACGATATCCTTGAAGTTGAGCGTGCCGGCGCGGCTGCGCTTGATCAGCTTCAGCTCGCTCTCCAGCGCGCGGGTCGCCAGCGCGTTGCGCAGCGATACGTGCAGCCGCTCGGCGCCGACCGGCTTGACCACGAAGTCGATGGCGCCGCCGCGCATCGCGGAGACGACATTGTCGATGCCGCCATGCGCGGTCTGCACGATCACGGGGAGCGACATGCCGGCTTCCCGCATGCGGCCGAGCACGCCGAGCCCGTCGAGGTCCGGCATCACCAGATCCAAGAGGACGCAATCGATCGGCGCGTCCTGCGCGCCCGCGAGCATCGCCAGTGCGGCCTCGCCGGAGGCGGCGCTCGCAACCTCATAGCCGAACCGGGTCAGCATGTTCTCGATCAGGCGACGGTGGACGGGGTCGTCGTCGACCACCAGCACGCGCTCGGCCATTTGCGGCTCCCGGTCGGGCAAAGTCCCGAATTGAGCCACTGTCACCGCTGCGCGTTAACGCTTCTTGAAGCACGACGCGGCGGGCGGCACCGCTCAGGTACTCAACAGCGCCCGGATGGTGGCGAGCGGTCCGGCCTCGCAGACGCCCTGGTTCACGAAGCGGCAGCCGATCTGGTGCGTGCCGGACCAGATCATCTCGCCGGCGACATAGAGGATGATCAGCAGGCCGACCCAGGTGATCCAGTGATAGCGCGCCAGCAGCTTGGCGATGTAGGTGGACAACAGCGCCATGAAGGCGACCGCGACCGTGAGGCCGACCACCAGCACCCACAATTCGCCTTTGGCCGCGCCTGCAACCGCGAGCACATTGTCGAGCGACATCGAGACGTCGGCGATGATGATCTGCACCAGCGCTGCGCCGAACGTCATGGTCGGCACCACCGCGGAGCCGCCGCCGGCGAGCGCGAACTCCGACGCCGGCACCGCCAGCGTGATCTCGCGATACATCTTCCAGCACACCCACAGCAGCAGGATGCCGCCGGCAAGCGTGAGACCCACAATGGTCAGCAGCTGGGTTGCGACTGCGGCGAACAGGACACGCAGCACGACGGCACCGCCGACACCCCAGAAGATCACCTTCGCGCGCATGTGCGGCGGCACGCGCGAAGCCGCCATGCCGACCACGATCGCGTTGTCACCCGCGAGCACGAAGTCGATCATGATGATCTGCGACAGCGCGATCAGCTGCTGCGAGAATTCCATGGCGACGCCCGTTTCTTAATTTCGTTGGTGGCGCGGAACGCGCGATCAGTTGCGGCGCGGCGCCAGGTCGACCAGGGCCACGACCTGCTCGGGCTCCAGCAGCGCGGAGGCGCAGACGCCGATCAGCGTGAGCGCGCCGGCGACGTCCCAGTAGCTCGGCTGCGAGGCCGCGGCGCGCGAGCGCCACGCCAGCAGCGCGATGATGCCGGCGGCTGCGAACAGCAGCGTGCACACGACCGGCAGCACGAAACCGTTCGGCAGCACATTGGCGGCCGTCATGGCGGCGGCGGCGGCAAGGCCGAGCGCAAGCAGGAAAACTAGCTGCGGACCGAGGCGCGTCGCCTCGTCGCTACGGGCGTAATGATGTGCCGGCGTGATCAGAGCCATCGGACCTCTCCTCCGACCGTGCGAGCCGCAAGCCCTTTTCAGAACCTGCAAGTCGCGTTAGTCTGCGTTTCGCTCACTGCGTTATCAATCGACTAGTGCAGTATGTTTGAAACGTGGCATGGGTCAAGGGGGTTCCATTGCCGAGTCTGCAGTTCGCGCGTGCCGGAGGCGACGCCAAGCAGCTGCGCAAGCAGGCGGGCGGCTGGCTCAAGTCATTGAGAAACCAGGCGGGTTTGTCGCAGATCGAGCTCGCGGCGCGGCTCGGCCTGAAGTACTACACGTTCGTGTCGCAGGTGGAGAACGGGTTCGGCCGCGTTCCCACCGAGAGCATGGAAGCGTGGGCACGCGCCCTGGGCAGCGAACCGTCCGCGTTCGCGCGCCACCTGCTGTCGTTCTACGACCCCGAACTCTACCGGTTGCTGTTTGAGGTAAGCGATGAGCGTTGTTGAATTTCCGGTCCTCGGCCCTGGGCGCGGCTGGTGTTCGGCCGAACTGGACCAGGTGCGGTTATGCGCCGCCGAGGCGGAAGCCGGTGCCGGCGCCAGTTGGGAGACCGGCTTCACCGAAGCCGGCGACCCGCAGGCTTACCTGATCGGCCCGGCGCCGGACCACGACTGCATCCTGACCGTATCGCGGCTCGGCCGGCTCTACGTCCTGGAGGACGGCAACGGCCTGGTGCTGGGTGAAGGCACGCGGCTGGATCGGCTGGCCGAGCAGGCCCGCCGGCTGTTGCGGCGCAAACGCGCCGGCCTTGTGGCGCGCGTGGCGGTCGCCTGGTACGCGGTCCGCGAAGCCTTCGAGGAGAAGATCGAGCCGATGCTGGGCGAGCCGGTGGAACTGCTGACCCACGTCGCCCCGCAGCTCGCCGCTTTCGCGTAGCCCGCAGGTCGGCGGTGGGGGCTAACCGGGCCTCTGCAGGGTGTGCCCACAACAAGCGTCACGGCTGTCGAGGTCGCGAGCGTTGCTTGTAGGCGGCGACCGCCTATGTTGCGGCCACCCAGGCTCGCGAACAAAGGCTCTCGACGCGGATGTCCTCCCAGATCACCCACGCACGTGCGGCGACCGCTCCGGCGGCCGCCAAGGCCTCCCCGCTCGGCGCGCTGCCCGAGTGGGACCTCACCGACCTTTATCCGTCGCTCGATGCGCCGGAGGTGGCGCGCGATCTCGACCGGGCCGATACCGAATGCGAAGCCTTCGAGGCGACCTACAAGGGCAAGCTCGCCGGCATCGCCGAAGGGCCGGACGCCGGTCAGGCGCTCACCACCGCGATCAAACGCTATGAGGCGATCGACGATCTGCTGGGGCGGCTGATCTCGTTCGCCTCGCTGCTCTACACCGGCAACACCGCCGATCCGGCGCGCGCCAAGTTCTACGGCGACGTGCAGGAGCGCATCACCGCCGCCTCGACGCATCTGCTGTTCTTCACGCTGGAGCTCAACCGCATCGACGACGCCGTGCTGGATCGCGCCATGCAGGATCCGGCGCTCGGCCATTATCGGCCGTGGATCGAGGACGTGCGCAAGGAGAAGCCGTACCAGCTCGACGACAAGCTGGAACAGCTCTTCCACGAG
>DASWSO010000465.1:0-1989 GCA_036402635.1 Xanthobacteraceae bacterium | reverse complement strand
TGCGCGCGATGGCGGCCGATCCGGCGCGCAGCCGCGACTACCTGATGAAGGTCTCGATGCTCGCCAGCCTGCGCCGGGCGGCGGAGCTGGGCTAACCACGACCGTCAAGGCCGGAGCGGCGTTCGTCGATTTGCGACACCTCCGCCACCTGTCGCGGGCGATAGATCGCGGTGTGCTTGACGTGGGCGACGAGCGTGCGCTCGTCGGCGAGCACGAACACGTCGGCATCGAACAAGCGGTGACCCTTGCGCTCGTAGTTCGCAAGGATTGTCGCCTGCGCCGTCAACGCGCAGCCGACCGGTGCGGCGGCGAAATGCCGGACCGTGCTGGCGACGTGGATCCACGGTCCCAGCAGCACGTTGTATTTGATCACCGAATTGGCGAGCCGCAGCATCAGGCCGGGATGCACGAGGCGTTCGTCCGCATAGAGCGGAAGCGTCTCCCGCACCTCCTCGAGGTAGCGCGCCTGGAATTCCGGCGTGACGGCGAGCGGCGCGAGCCCGAGCTTCACGCCGGGCGCGAGGCTGGTCTCGTCGGCAGGAGGCCGAGACGAAAACTGCGCGACGCGAGCAATTTGCTCGAGCGGCGGCGGACGATCGGCCGCCGGCATGCGGGCGGCGCCGGTGGCGCAGACCTCGCCGCGGCTCTCCACGGCGATCGCAAGGTCTCCGTCGGCTTCAGTCGCGGTGACGCTCGCAACGTCGCCGTCATAAACCGGCTTGAGGAAGCGGCATTCCGAGGCGCCATGCTCGATCCAGGCGCGGCCCCAGCGCCGCACCGGGCCTTGCGTCATGTAGGCGTAGATCTCGGCGCTCGCGACCAAGCCGCCGGCAAAGCCGAAGCGCCGCGCCACCGCGTCGTCGTGGATCTTGTTCTCGGAGTCGTGCGTGGCGTTGTACGCGGTCACCTCGTAGCGCAGCGGGCCCATTGGCGGCTTACCTTCCCGGTCCGCCGCCATGGTAGCGCATGCGGCGACGACGCCTACTCGGCGGCCTTGAGCAGCGGCGCCGTCCCGGAGCGGAACTGCTCCAGCAGCGTCGCTTCCTCGGCCTTGGCGGGCTTGAGGTGGCGCGCCTTGACGTGGCCGTAGCCGCGGATCTTCTCCGGGATGCTGGCGAGCGCCACCGCGACATGATGGTTGTCGATGTTGAGCTTCGCGAGCAGCTCCTCCAGCAGGCTCTCGTAGTCGCGCACCAGCTGGCGCTCGGTCTTGCGCTCGGCCGTGTAGCCGAACGGATCGAACGCGCTGCCGCGCAGCCACTTGAACTTCGCCAGCATGCGGAACACCGGCATCATCCACGGACCGAGTGCGATCTTGCGCGGCTCCCCCGTCATCTTGTCGATGCGGGCGAACAGCGGTGGCGCCAGGTGGAACTGCAGCCGCAGCGTCTCGCCGGCGAACTGGGCGCGGATCTTCTGCTCGAAGCCGGTCTCGGCGTGCAGCCGCGCGACCTCGTACTCATCCTTGTAGGCCATCAGCTTGAACAGATAGCGCGCGACCGCATCGGTGAGCGCGGTCGCGTCGGGCAGCACCCGCGCCTCGGCGCTGCGCACGCGCTCGACCCAGCCGCGATAGCGCGCCGCATAGGCGGCGTCCTGGTAATCGGTGAGGAAGCCGATGCGGCGGGCGACCACCTCGTCCAGCGTCTCCGAAAGCGTGCGTGAATCGTCGGCGCCGACATCCTGCTGCGGCCGGATCAGCGCCTCGACGGAGGCGAGGTCGACCGCCGCGCGGCGGCCCCAGCGGAACGCCGCCTGGTTCATCGCCACCGCCTCGCCGTTGAGCGCGATCGCTTCCTCGATCGCGGCGGCGCCGAGCGGAATGACGCCGCGCTGGTACGCGTAGCCCAGCATGAAGATGTTGCTCGCGATCGAATTGCCGAGCAGCGCGGTGGCGATCCTAGTTGCATCCACCATCTGCACGTTCTCGCGCCCGGCCGCGGCCGCGATCGCGCGCTTGAGCCGCTCGGTCGGCAGCGAGAAGTCGGC
>DASWSO010000464.1:0-3441 GCA_036402635.1 Xanthobacteraceae bacterium | reverse complement strand
CAGGATGGCGACGCCGCCCTGGTTGATCGCGCGCAGGCTCTCGGAAAGGGTCTCGACCATGCGCGGCGCCAACCCGAGCGAAAGCTCGTCGATCATTAGCAGACTCGGCCGCGCCATCAGCCCGCGGCCGATGGCGCACATCTGCTGCTCCCCGCCCGAGAGTGTGCCGGCGTCCTGCCGCCGCCGGTCGGCGAGGATCGGGAACATCGCATAGACGCGCTCGAGGTCGGATGCGATCCCCGCCTTGTCGTCGCGCAGGTACGCGCCCATCAGCAGGTTGTCGCGCACGCTCATGGCGGCGAACAGCCGCCGCCCCTCCGGCACATGCGCGACGCCGGCGCGCACGAAATCGCTTGGCGTGGTGCCGGTGAGATCGCGACCGTCCACCGCGATGGTTCCGCTCGTCACTGGCACGATGCCCGAAAGGCAGCGCAGGCAGGTGGTCTTGCCGGCGCCATTAGACCCGATCACGCAGACCACCTCGCCGGCCGGCACTTCGAACGTCACGTCCCACAGCACCTGCACGTCGCCATAGCCGGCCTGCAGGCTCCTCACGGCGAGCTTCGGGACCGCGCTCACGACGCGCCCCCTGCGACGGTGGCAGCGTAGCGAGTGCCGAGGTAGGCCTCGATCACGGCGCGGTCGGTGAGCACCGCCTGCGGCTTGCCCGCCGCGATCAGCTGACCGTGGTGCAGCACGATCAGCCGCTGCGAGATCGAACGCACCACTTTCATCAGGTGCTCGATGACCAGAATGGCCACGCCGGTCTCAGCGATGCGCCGGATGATGCGAAGAGCCTCGTCGATCTCGGACGGATTGAGCCCCGCATTCACCTCGTCGAGCATCAGGAGACGCGGATTCATCGCCAGGCCTTTGGCGACCTCCAGGCGCTTGCGTTGTGCCAGTGTCAGCGCCGCGGCTGGGCGGTCGGCCACCTGCGCGAGCCCGGTGAACGCGAGGTGCTCCATCGCCCGCGACCGCGCCTCCCTCAGGCTCGCGGCTCCGCCGGCGAACAACGCGCCGGCGGCGGCATTGTCG
Source organism: Xanthobacteraceae bacterium (assembly GCA_036402635.1). Classification (GTDB taxonomy): domain Bacteria; phylum Pseudomonadota; class Alphaproteobacteria; order Rhizobiales; family Xanthobacteraceae; genus DASWSO01. Next base: position 2,403 of record DASWSO010000464.1, on the reverse strand, counting down.
AGCACCGTCATCTTCGGGAACGGCTGCACGATCTGGAATGTGCGGGCGAGCCCGCGCCGCGCGATCGCGTACGGCTTCTCGCGGGTGATGTCCTCGCCCTGGAAGCGCACCGTGCCGCTGGTCGCCGGATGCGTGCCGGTGATGACGTTGATCAGCGTGGTTTTTCCGGCGCCGTTCGGTCCGATCAAGCCGACCACCTCGCCGGGCTGGATGGAGAACGTCACGCGGTCGAGCGCCATCAGCCCGCCGAAACGGCGCGACACGTTTTCGAGCTGCAGCAGCGCGCTCATGCGCCGCCTTTGCGTGGGATGCGCTCGCGCACCAGCGACAGGATGCCGTTCGGCAGAAAAAGCACCAGCAGCACGATCAGCACGCCGAGCACGGCCGCATGGATGGTGAGGAAGTTGCGCCAGACCGCCTCCTCGAATGCGAGCAGCACGGCCGCCCCGATCGCCGGACCGAAGATGGTGCCGAGGCCGCCGAACAGCACCATGACCAGGGGCTTGACGGCGAGCAGCACGTCGAACACGTCGGGCGGTTCGATGTAGTGCACCCAGGAGGCGTAGATCGCGCCGGCGATACCGACGAACACGGCGGACATCGCGAAGCCGGCCGTCTTATACGCATAGGCGTTGACGCCGAGGATGCCGGCGGCGTCTTCGTTCTGCTGGATGCAGCGCAGTCCGAAGCCGAGCTTGCTGCCGTGCACGACGATTGCCGCCGCCATGCAGATCGCCGCCAGGCCCAGCATGGCGTAGAAGAAGATGCGCGCCTGCGCTTCCACGGGCGCGCGCATCACGGGCAGGTTCAGCCCCATGCCGCCGCCGGTCAGGTCCGGCGTGGTGTTGACGATTTCGCGCAGCACCTCGGCGACCACCAGGCTTGCGATTGCGAAATAATGTCCGCGCAGGTGCAGGATGGCGGCGCCGAGAAAAGCGGCGAATAGCGTCGCCGCCAGCCCCGCGACTCCCCAGGCCGCGAGCATCGGAACGCCGCGGCTCTGCAGCACGGCGGAGACGTAGGCGCCGAGCCCGAAGAACGCCGCAGTGGCGAATGACGGATAGCCGGCCAGCCCGCCGATGAAGTTCCATGATTGCGCCAGCACCACGTACATCGCCAGCACGGTGCCGAGCCGCAGCGCATAGTTGCCGCCGACCAGCGGCAGCGCTGCCGTACAGGCGAGCGCGACGGCGAGGATGAGCCAGTTTCTCATTCGTAGCCGCGCCGTCCCATCAGACCGCTCGGGCGCACAAACAGGAGCAACAGCAGCAGGGAGAACGACAGCGTGATCGCGTGTTCGGCGCCGAACCAGAAGGCACCGAAGCTCTCGATGATGCCGAGGGCCAGTCCGCCCACGATCGCGCCCGGCACGCTGCCGAGCCCGCCCAGCACGCAGACGACGAAGGCCTTGCCGAGATACAGCGGGCTGTTGAGCGGCGAGATCGGGTAGACGATGCTCAACAGCGCGCCGGCGGCGCCAGCCATCAGGGCACCGAGCCCGAACGTGACAGCGTTGATGCGGTTGACGTCCACGCCCATCAGCGCCGCCGCCTCACGGTCCATGCGCACCGCCACAATGGCGCGGCCGATGCGGCTGTCGCGCAGCAGCCGGTACAGCAGCAGCGTCAGCAGGCAGGCGAGCACCATGGCAGCGACGCGGTCGCCGGGAAGAAAGACCGGGCCGAGCTCGAACGACGGGAGCGGAGAGGCGAGGTTGACCTTGCGGTAGTCGGCCGTGAACGCCAGCAGCATCGCGTTGTTGAGGATCAGGTCGAGCCCGAAGGTGAGCGTCAGGGTGATCAGCACCGGCGCTGCGATCACCCGGTTGATGAAGCCGGCCTGCGTCAGGTAGCCGAGCGCGAACAGAGCGGCGCCCGCGATCACCACCGAGAACAGCGGGTGGATGCCGGCCTGCACGTAGCCGAAATAGGCGATGTACGAACCCAACACGATGAAGCTGCCGTGCAGGATGTTGATGACGTTGAGCACGCCCCAGACCAGCGAAAAGCCCGCCGCGATGCAGGCGTAGAGGCCTCCCAGCACAAGGCCGTTGGCGAGGACCTGGAGGTAGATCATGCGGGTGCGCGCATCGCTATTTCTCCGCCATGTCCGGCCTTGTGCCGGGCATCCACGTCTTTCTTGTTGGTCGAACCCAAGACGTGGATGGCCGGGACGAGCCCGGCCATGATGAAAACCTGGGGCGCGTCATCGGGGCGCAGCGATCAATTCACCCCGAACTTAAAGTCGGCCTGCTTCACGGCGTGCGGATAGATCACCACCGGCCTCTTGCCCTGGATCTGGAACACCGGCGGCTCCAAGGACGTGATCTGCCCGGTCGGTCCGAACTTCACCCGCCCGTAGAAGGTCTCGGTGTCCATGGCGGCGAGCGCGTCACGTACCTTC
>DASWSO010000463.1:0-2782 GCA_036402635.1 Xanthobacteraceae bacterium | reverse complement strand
CTCGGTCTTCGCCTTGTAGTCGTTGATGTCGTAATCGATGATCACGCGCCGCTCCGGCGCCTGCCCGGGCTGGCCGGTGCGCAGGATGATGCGGACGGTCTCGTTCTTCAGTTCGTTGCGGATGTAGTCGACCAGTTCGAGCCCGGCGGCATCGCTCTCCATCACCACGTCGAGCAGCACGATGGCGGCGTCCGGGTGCTGGCGCAGCACCTTGCGACCTTCCTCGGCCGAGAACGCCGAGATGATCTCCAGCCCGTCGCCGTGCAGCGTGTAGTCGTAGAGCGCGAAGCGCGTGCCGTCGTGCACCGCCGGGTCGTCGTCGATGACGATCACCTTCCAGCGCCGCGCCGGCTCGGTCGCGGCGGCCGGCTCGATGTCTTCGATGAAGGTGACGAGTTCCTGGTCTTCGGCCATTCTCAGCGATCCGTGACGGTCATGATGTCGGCGATGACGGGTTCCTGGCGCGGCGCCACCAGCGGCAGCATGATGCGGAAGGTGGTGCCGCGGCCGGGCGCGGAGTTCAGCGCGATCCTGCCGCCCAGCCGCCGCGTGACGATGTTATACACGATGTGCAGGCCGAGCCCGGTGCCGCCATGGCTGCGCCGCGTGGTGAAGAATGGATCGAAGGCGCGGCGCTGCACCTCCTCGGACATCCCGGTGCCGTCGTCGGAGAACACGATCTCGACATGCGCCGCGCCGCTGCGCCGCGCCGTGATCCGGATGGTGCCGCTCGGGTTGTGACCGAAGCCGTGGGTGACGGCGTTGAGCGCCAGGTTGGTGACCACCTGGCCGTAGGCGCCGGGGAAACTGTCGAGCTGGATGAATTCGCCGACGTCGGTGACCAGCTCGATCTGAGCGCGCTTCAAGCCCGGCCGCAGGCTGGCGACGATCTGGTCGGTCGATTCCTTGAGGTCGAAGTGGCGCCGCTCCTCGTGGCTGCGGTCGACCGCCACCTGCTTGAACGACTGGATCAGGTCGCCGGCGCGATCGAGGTTGGAGACGAGCTGGTTGGCGGCCTCGCGCGCGCCAGCGACGAATTCCTCGAGCCGTGACCGGCGCAGCTGGCCGCCGGCGATCTCGGTGGCGAACGCGGCGCAGCGCTGTGCCAGGCTGGACGCGACCGTTAGGCTGATGCCGACCGGGTTGTTCACCTCGTGCGCGACGCCGGCGACGAGACCGCCGAGCGCGGCGAGCTTCTCGGCCTGGATCAGGCTCTGTTGGGTGTCGCGTAGGTCCGCGAGCGTGTTCTCGGCGCGCTCCTTGGAGGCGCGCAGCTCGTCCTCGGCGCGGCGGCGCGCCACCGCGTTCTCGCGAAAAACCTCCGCGGCGCGCGCCATTTCGCCGATCTCGTCGCGCGCCTCGGTGCCGCGCACGTGGCGGTCATAATCGCCGGCGACGATGGCGTGCATCGCGGTCTTCAACTCTCCGAGCGGGCCGCTGATACTGCCGGCGATCGCAAAGCCGACCGCCACGATCAGGATCAGGAACGCCAAAGCCACCAGCGCGACCTGGAAGTACACGTCGTTGAGCGCCTGGTCGAAATGCGCCTGCGACTGCTCCTCGCGCGCCCGCACGGCCGCAGCCATGCGCTCGATCGCGCCCAGCATGCTGGCCTGGTTGCCGTCGATCGACTCGCGCAACAGACGGGACTGGGTGGCGAAGTTCTCGGTCAGGTTATTGAGCGCGCTGCGCAGCAGGGTGGCGCGCTGCCGCAGCGCGGCCAGCGCGTTGCGCTGCTGGTCGTTGTCGGCGAGCTCCAGCATGGCGGGAAGCGTGCGCTCGATCGTGTCGAGGCTGCGGTAGGCCTCCTCGGCCGCATCGGACGCGATCGAAAGGTAATAAGCATTGGCCGCCACCAGCGTGGCCGAGAACGCCTCGCGCGATTTGCTCAGTGCGGGCCAGATCGGCGCATCCCGGTTCTTGGTGGCGGTCTCGATCGTGGAATAGAGACCCGACATGTCGCGCGCCGCGCGCACTACTTCGTGCTCATAGGTGTTGGAGATGGTGGCGCGGACCTCGCGCAGCTGGTCGAACCCGGCGAGGAACCGCTCGGTGGCTTCGACCAGGCTCCCGACCGAGGTGGAGAACGCCGGCTCGTTGGCGGCTCGGGTCTTCAGCATCGCCAAGAGGCGCGAGCGCCGCCGCTCGATCTCGGCCAACAGGTTCGGCTGCGGCTGGTTGAAGTAGCGGTGGATGAGGTTCTGCAGCCGCACCGCCTCGCTTTCCAATAGCACCAGCAGCCGGTCGGACTGGCGCGCCTGCCGCAGCTCTTGCCAGGACCCGGTGATGACCTGGGCGCCGTCCCAGATCAGCGCCATCAGCAGCAGCACGACCGCGGTGTTGAGCGCCGCGATGGCGCCGATGCGCCAGCGGATCGGCAGCGCGCGGATGCGCTGCTCGAGCCGCGCGCGGCCGGCCGAAGGCGTGCGTGCGCCGGAGAGCGGAGCCTGGGTCTGGGCGAAAACGGCCACTCAGGCGCTCATCGGGCTGCGCGGACGCCGTGGCGGCGCATTGCGGCAAAGTGGTTGATCGTCACGCGAAGCCAGCTCAATGGATCTGTGCCGGTGGTTGAGCCCTGCCCGACGGCGGCCGGTCAAGACCGCCTGACCTTAGCAGCACCGCGCCGCCTCTGGCCACTTGCGACGCCCGCGCCGGCGGGCTGCAAATCCGGCCGGCAGCACCTATTTACCGGCGGGCGGCGGCCGAGCGACGCAGTGGAGGCAGGCGGCGAGATGCTGGAAGCCATTCGGACGTTCTTTTCCGACATTTCCGGAAACGGCAA
>DASWSO010000462.1:0-1740 GCA_036402635.1 Xanthobacteraceae bacterium | reverse complement strand
GCCGAACTTCACCTCCTCGCCGTAGGTGGTGAAGTCCTTCTCCACCTCGATGATCAGTTCGGTATCGGCGAGCCGCACGCGGTCGCCGGTGGTGGGCCCGAACATGTCGGCGTAGATGCGGCGGGGAAGCTTCACCGGCATACGAGCATCCTCATAATTGTCCCATCACATCCTGCCGGAATCCGTAGACCGTGCGGCTGCCGGCGAGCGCCACCAGCGTGACGGTGCGGCTCTGCCCCGGCTCGAAGCGCACCGCCGTGCCGGCGGCAATGTCGAGCCGCATCCCGCGCGCCTTGGCGCGCTCGAACCGCAGCGCCGGGTTGGTTTCGAAGAAGTGGTAGTGGCTGCCGACCTGGATCGGCCGGTCGCCGGTATTGGCGACGTCGAGGGTCACGGTGGCGCGGCCCTCGTTGAGTAGGATGTCGCCGTCCTGGATGAACAGTTCGCCGGGAATCATGGCTTGCTGCGCTCCTTCGTCCGGCGCGCCAGGCGCAACGCCAGAACGCCGAGAACAAGAAGCAAGGCAAGAAACACCAAGTGGTCCGGCTCAAGCAGATGCGCCAGCAGTCCATCGGCGGTGAAGCCGGAGTGATCGCCCTGGTGTGCAATAGCCGCGGAAGGCAGCAGGAGCGCAGTGGCGACAGCCGGAGCGGTGAAGCGCATCATTGGCGGGGTCTCCTCATCGTATCGGTTCGTGCACGGTGACGAGCTTGGTGCCGTCCGGGAACGTCGCCTCCACCTGCACGTCGTGGATCATCTCGGCGATGCCTTCCATCACCTGCGCACGCGTGAGCACGTGCGCGCCCGCCTCCATCAGCTCGGCGACGGTGCGGCCGTCGCGCGCGCCTTCCAGGATGAAGTCGGAGATCAGCGCCACCGCCTCCGGATGGTTGAGCTTGACGCCACGCTCAAGCCGGCGACGGGCAACCATGGCGGCCATCGAGATCAGCAGCTTGTCCTTTTCGCGCGGCGTCAGGTTCATTCACGATCCTTCAGTTGAGCCAGAGCCGCGGCAGCGGCACGCGCAGCGCGGCAAGCACCGCCATCATGTCGTGGCGTAAGGCCGCGCCGTCGGGCGCGCAGAAGCGCGCCAGCGCGATCGCGTTCCAGGCGGAAATCCCCACCTCGCCGGCGAAACGATCCTGCAGCGCACGCACCGCGCTGGCCATCTCGTCCGTACCCGGCGCGATCAGGACAGTCGCCACCGCCGTGCCGCCGCGCGCGCCCGCGCTCGCGCCGAGCTGGCGCGCAACCTCGCCGTCGAGCCGCAGCGTATCGGCGAAGATCAGGCGCCCGGCGCGGCGCACGCGCCAGCGGTCGATCACCCGCGCCTGTTCGACCACTTCGCCCATGGCGCCACGGCCGAATACGATCGCCTCCGCCAGCAGCACGCTCGCGTCCGCCGCCAGATCCGCTTCGAACGAGCGGCGAAGCCGTGCGCGGTCGAACAGGATCGTCTCCTGCGGCACCCAGGTAAGCCGCCCTCCGCTCGCCACGTCGAGCCGCACGTCGACGCATGCATCCGTGCCGAGCGAGCGGTAGACCTTCTCCGCAGCCGCGGTGGTGACGCTGAGCGCGGCGCCCTCCCCGACCGACGCCGCGAAGCCGAAGCGATCGCCACCCGCGATGCCGCCGGCGGTGTTCACCGTCACGGCTTCCAGCGCGCCGTCGCCGCAATTGGGAAACCGCACGCGCAGCGATCCATCCTCGAACACGCGCATGCGGCGCGTGCGGCCATGC
>DASWSO010000461.1:0-2628 GCA_036402635.1 Xanthobacteraceae bacterium | reverse complement strand
GGCGGAAACGCATCTGCCCGAGCGAGGCCTTTGCCTCCAGCGGGTTCTTCGCGGCCGGGGCCGAGCAGCCGCCGGACGCCTTCACGTAAGTCGCCACCGCGTGCAGCGAGCCGTCGCTGAGCTCCGCCACCGCGTGCACGTTGGTGTAGGTGTCGACCCGCACGCGGGTGGAGATTTCCGACACGCCGGATCGCGGTCCGAGCTGGAAAGTGGCGGCGACCGGCGCGGGATTCATGTCGATCACCAAGGTGATCGTCTTGACGCTGCGCATGTCGCCCTGCGGCAGCGTGGTGCGCAGCGTCACCGGCACCACCGCGGCGTCCTCGGCGCGTCGCGGCATCTCGATTGTCAGAATGCCGGCGCCGTCGGCGAGCGGCCGCCCGTTGAAGATGTCGCGCGCCAGTTCGGGCCACGGGTCCAGCGGTTCCGGCGCGGCGGCCCAGGTGCCGCCGGCACCGAGCGCCAGCGCGAATGCGACGGTCGCGCTGCGCAACAGGCCGAGAGCGATCATCATGGCAATGCTCCGCTATGAACCTTGCGTCATTCCGGGGCGCGCGCGCGGCGTATGGAGTCCGAACAGTCGCCTCGCCGGGCTTCCGGAATGGCGGCGCCGAAATTTTACGTCATTCCCATTCCAGCTCGGAATACGCCGCGGTGGCGTTGCGGGCATTATACTCCTCGAACAGGCTCCAGCGCGACTGCTCGCTTTGACCCGCCAAAGCGGTGGCGGCGGCCAAAGGTATCCCTTGCCGGATGGCGCCGCGGACGTCGCCCGCTAGACGCTGCAGATAGGCGCGCTGCGGCTCCAGCGCCTGCGGCCAGGGGCCGTCCGGTCCGTGCCCCGGAACCACGCGGCCGGCGGGGATCGCGGCGAGCTCGTCGAGCACCGCCAGCCAGCCCTTCAGGCTGCCGTCGATAACCGGAATATGCTGGCGGAAAACCAGATCGCCGGCGAACAGCGTGCCGGTGGCTTGGTCGAGTACCGTGAGGTCGTTGTCGGTATGGGCGACCGGCCACGCCCGCAGCGTGAGCACCCGCCCGCCGAGGTCGAGCTTTCCCTCGCCGTCGATCAGGCGATCGGGCGGGATCAAGCGCACCGGCTCGATCAGCGCGTCGCCCAGCTGCCGGCGGAATGCCTCGATATAGAAGGGTCCGCGCGTCGCGAGGCTGCGCGGCAGGTTGGCGTGGCCGACGAACGCGGCGCCGCTGCCGGCGAATGCGGCATTGCCGAAAACGTGATCCGAATGCGCGTGGGTGTTGATGACGTAGCGCACCGGCTTGGCGGTGCGGGCGCGGATCGCCGCCAGCAGGCGCTCGCCCTGACGCACGCTGCCGCCGGTATCGATCACCGCCACCGCCTCGTCGCCGATCACGAAAGCGAGGTTGGCGATGCCGCCTTCGTTGTCCGGCGTCATCAGCGCGGTGGCGCCGAAATGCACGAACGCGCCCGGCGCGATCTCGCTCACCGGCAGCGGTTCGGACGGCGGCGGCTGCGCGCGCGCCGCCGCCATGCCGGCGATCGCGACGGCGGCCGCGCACAGAGAGGCCTGCAGCATGTTGCGCATGGAGTGCACAGACATCATGGGCGGGCTCGTCCGTCCATTCACGTCTTCCGTCTGTTAGGAAAGCCAGACGAGAGTGCCCGGCACAAGGCTTGTGCTCGGGCCGACCGAAGGCCGGACCGGTGCCGGGCATGACGAAATGCTTTGAATCGTTTTCTCGGCAATCAATAATTTTACCGCGCGAGCCGGCGCATGTTTTCTGTTGCGCCCCTCCGGAGAGCGGCATAGGATTTCAATGTTTCCGGCTTCAAGGGCTTCGGCTTAGAGGGATCGTCGGGGCTTCTTCGAAAGCTGGGGCGGGGTGTCCAAGACACCTTTGTCCTGAAGCCTCGCTGCGGCTGTGACACGCTGCCGGAAACGCATCCCATCACAAGGGTTACGCCGGGTTTCGGCGCGGCTGAAGCCGTGCCGTGGCGTCGGTCGACCTAACGATAAAAGTGTAGGGAGGTCTGGATGCGAAAACTCCTGCTCGCGACCGGCGTTGGATGCTTGGCACTCGTCTCGGCGGGACCGTCCAGCGCGAACGACGAACTGCTGAAGATGCAGCAGAACCCCAAAGAGTGGGCGATGCCGACCGGCAATTACGCCAACCACCGCTATTCGGCGCTCAAGCAGATCACCGCCGAGAATGCCGGCAAGCTGCAGGCGGCGTGGACGTTCTCCACCGGCGTGCTGCGCGGCCACGAAGGCGGGCCGCTGGTGATCGGCGACATGATGTACGTGCACACGCCGTTCCCGAACATCGTGTACGCGCTCAATCTCGCCGACGAGAACAAGATCGTCTGGAAGTACGAGCCGAAGCAGAACCCGGACGTCATTCCGGTGATGTGCTGCGACACCGTCAATCGCGGCGTCGCCTATGCGGACGGCAAGATCATCCTGCATCAGGCCGACACCACCGTGGTGGCGCTCGACGCCAAGAAGGGCGACGTGGTCTGGTCGGTGAAGAACGGCGACCCCGGCAAAGGCGAGACCGGCACCTCCGCTCCGATGGTGGTGAAGGACAAGGTCTTTATCGGCATTTCGGGCGGCGAGTTCGGCGTGCGCGGCTCGCTCACCGCCTATA
>DASWSO010000460.1:0-1562 GCA_036402635.1 Xanthobacteraceae bacterium | reverse complement strand
CGTCCGACAAGCAGGTCGCAGGACGCCGAATGCTTTCCAGCCGCGCTAAAAATATTGCAAGGCACGATGCGGAATGCGGCGATCTCGCCTTCGCGGATGCGCCGGCGCCAGTCGCGGAGCGCGACGCCGACTTCACGGTTTTACCGCCGCTTGCGCCGCAAGCGGCGGACGCGAGGACGCCGCAGCCGCAGGAGCGCCGCCGCACCGGGCGATACCCGACCTTTCAGGGTGCGCGCATTGTCGGCGACGGCCGCGAGCCGATCGACTGCGTCGTGCGCAACCTGTCGAAGACGGGAGCCTGTCTGCAGGTGGCGACGGCGGTCGGCGTGCCGGAGCGATTCGCGCTGCGCTATAAGCCGGGCAGGGCCGTCGACTGCCGCGTCGTGTGGCGCAAGCAGCGCCTGCTCGGGGTCGAGTTCAAGTGGGATCCGGGGTGACAACAACTAGTTCGCGCCGGCATTCCTGGCCTGCCGGACAGGTTCGGGGACGAGCTGCCGGCCGTAGCGCCAAAGCCACAACGTGGCAGACTGGGGTGCGGCACGCGACATTGCCCCGGAATGGCCATTTTGGAGCCGCGATCGGCCGTTAGCGACCGAGCCTTCCGATCCAACTCAGGGGTTTCTGTCGTGAAAAATCGAGTTCTGCTGGTGGCCGCGTTTGCGGTCGCGCTCGCGTTGCCCGTTGCCGCCCACGCGCAGGGCATCCCGGGCGGCATCGCGCATGGTGCGAACGAAGGCAACCGCTATGCCGGCCCGGTGGGCGGACTTGTGGGCGGTGTCGTCGGCGGCTTCGTTGGCGGCATCGAAGGTGCGCTCGGCGTGGACCGCGTCTACTATGCCGACCGGACCGTCGTGGATCGCCCGCACCGCTCCTACCGCAAGCGCAAGTACGTGCGCTCGATCCGGCACTCGCGCCGCGCCGCGCGCCATTCGTCGATCCGCGCGCGCTGACCTAACCGGACCTACCGGTTGCACCGAAAGCCCCGGCTGCGCCGGGGCTTTTTCGTGTCAGCGCCGCCCGCCGCGGGCGCGAAGTGCCAGCGGATACAGGTACCATAGCACCGCAAGCACCAGCGCGGCCATGCCGGCCAGCGCCAACGCGGTGGCCGGGCGCTGCAGCGATTTGTCGAGGGCGACATAGAGGTCGAGCGCGATCCCGGCCGCCAGCGGCACCGTCGCCGCGACCACGAACGCCGAGCCAATCTTCAGGAATTCCAGTGCATCCTCACCGCCGAATGAGATGCGGTGGATGGCGGCCGGGGTCATCAGCAGCACCACCGCCAACGCGACACAGCACAGCGCCGCGGCGTGCACGACCTTCGTCTGCGGCGGCAACTGCTCGAACACCTTCGTCAGCGTGACGGTGAGCTGGAACCCGAGCAGCGCCTGCGCACCCGGGATGATCAGCCGCGCCTCCGTGAGCATCTGCTCGATCTTGGCGGAGAGGGGGGTCGGTCCGTGTTCCTGCGTTTCAGCCATCGGCGGCGTCCAGGGCTTAAGAGCCAACTCGATCCCGTACCATGCCAGAAGCGCGACCGCACTGAGAGCGATCCCCGCGGCCAG
>DASWSO010000459.1:0-5368 GCA_036402635.1 Xanthobacteraceae bacterium | reverse complement strand
GCGGCGGCGGCGAGCGAAACGCCGGCGGCGAACACGAAGCGAAACAGCCAGCGGGTGTCGATGCCGAGCGTCTCCACCATCTCGCGGTTGGATTCGCCGGCGCGGATCATGCGGCCGATGCGGGTGCGCTGGATGACGTAGAGCATGGCGCCGGCGAGCGCGATGCAGAGCGCCGCGACCGCGATGCGGTAGACCGGATAGCTCATCACCTCGGAGAGCCGCACGCTGCCGGAGAGATATGACGGGATCGGCACGCTGTGCGGCCGCGGGCCCCAGATGATGCGCTGCAGCTCGTTGAAGATCAGGATCAGCCCGAAGGTGAGCAGCACCTGCTGCAGATGGTCGCGGGCGTAGAGGTGGCGGATGAACAGCCACTCGATGGCGGCGCCGAAGGCAAACGCGATCGGGATGCCGAGCGCGAGCGCGAGGAAGACGTCGCCGAGATAGCCGGTCAGCGTCAGCGCCAGGTAGGCGCCGAGCATGTAGAACGAGCCGTGCGAGAGGTTGATGATCCCCATGATGCCGAACACCAGCGTCAGTCCGCTGGCGGCGAGGAAAATCAGCAGCCCGTATTGCAGGCCGTTGAGAATCTGGATGAGGACGAGTTCCATCGGCGGTCCGGAAGGCTGCCTGCGCGCTTAGCACGGCCCATCGTGCGCGCAAAACCGTTTGGCTTCCGGCACCGTAGGGTGGGCACAGGCGCGGCTTGGCGCCGTGCCCACCATTGCGTTGGTGTCCAGGGAAAGACGGTGGGCACGCTGCGCTTTGCCCACCCTACAGCTACAGGGAGCGCGGCTACGACGCGAGGCGGCAGCCGGTACCGGAATCGGCGAATGCCGGCACCGCGGTCTTCACCAGCACGTTCTTGCCGCCCTTGAGCTCGCGCAGATAGAAGTTCTGGATCGGATTGTGCGATGCCGAGAGCTTGAACGGGCCGCGCGGGCTCTTGAACTCGGCCTTGCCCATGGCGGCGTTGAGCGCGTCGCGCTTGGCGACGTCGCCGTTCACCGCCTTGAGCCCGATGTCGAGCATCTGCATCGCGTCCCAGCCCTGCACCGCGTAGACGTCGGCGTCGGTCTTGTAGGCGTCCTTGAAGGCGGCGCGGAACGTCTTGTTCTCCGGGAAATCCACCTCGTCGGCATAGTGCAGCACCGTCATCACGCCGTCGCCGGCTTCGCCCGCCGCCTGCTCGACGCCGTCGGTGAGGAAGCCGGGGCCCCACAACGGGATCGACTGCTTCAGGTTGGCGGCGGCGTAGTCCTTGATGAATTTCAGCGCGCCGCCGCCGGCGAGGAACGAGTAGACCGCATCGGGACGCAGCGACGCGATCTCCGCCAGCGCCGACTGGAACTCCACGTTCGGGAACGGCACGGCGATATCCTTGATCACCGTGCCGCCGGCGGTGGTGAACGTGTCCTTGAAGCCGCCGACCGACTCGTCGCCGGCGGCGTATTTCCATGTGAAGGTGACGACGCGCTTGATGCCGGCATCCGCCATCGCCTTGCCGGTGGCGAGGCCGACCTGCCCGTTGGTGAACGACGAGCGGAAGATGTTCTTGGCGCACAGCTGCCGCGTCAGGATGTCGGCCCCGGCATTGGGAATGATGGTGGGGACGCCTTCCTCGCGCGCGATCTTGCTCATCGCCATGGCGACGCCGGAATGCACCGTGCCGATCAGTACGTCGACCTTCTCGCCCTGCACCAGCTTGGTGGTGAGCTCCGGACCTTTCGGCGGCTCCGACTGATCATCGAGCTTCACGAACGTGATCGGGCGGCCGGCGAGCGCGTCGCCCTGCTGCTTCACATAAAGCTCCATGGCGCGCGTGATCGCTTCACCGAGCTGCGCATAGGTGCCGCTATAGGGGAGCAGCACGCCGACCTTGATCGGCTTGGCCTGCGCGATCGCCGGCCGCGCCAGCCAGAGGCCGGCGGCCGCGGCGCCGCCGCCGAGCGCCAAGGCGTCGCGGCGCGTGATCTTGCTGATGCTCATCAGGTGTCCCCTCCCGGTTTGATCGAGCGCGTGCTTGGTGCGGCGCTTCGGCGTGGCAGCTTCGGCCTTAGGCGTAGCATGCCCGAAAGCCCGCGCCGAAAAAACTACAAAAACCCAGACGGTTACGCCAGCCGGGCTGACTGGGAGACGGGAAGCGGGCCGGCAAGCGGCATCGTTTGCACGCTGCGCCGCCCCAGGGGGAAAGAGACGGCTACGCCGACAGTGGGCGGGCGACGCGCAGCGGCGTCTCCGGCACCTGCCGCATCCGCCGCGCGGCGGTGACGGCAGGCTTGGCCGCGTCGGCGGTCTTGAGTTCGCCGCGGCCGATGCCGTGATACGCGAAGCCGTGGCGCGCGGCGTCCGCCGGCTCGTAGATGTTGCGCAGGTCGACCAGCACCGGCTGCGCCATCGCGCGCCGCAGCCGCGCCAGATCGAGGCCACGGAACTCGTCCCACTCGGTCATCACCACCAGCGCGCCGGCGCCGGCCGCGCACTCGTAAGGATCGCGGGCGAAGCGCACGTGCTTGAGCAGCGGCTTGGCGTTCTCCATGCCGGCCGGATCGTAGGCCCGCACCTGCGCGCCCATCGCCTGCAGGTCGGCGATGCAGTCGAGCGCCGGCGAGGCGCGCATGTCGTCGGTGTCGGCCTTGAAGGTGAGGCCGAGCATGGCGACGGTGCGGCCGCGCACGCGGCCGCCCATGGCGTCCGCGATCCGCTGCGCCATCGCGCGCTTGCGCACTTCGTTCGAGGCGATGACGGCTTCCACCAGCGACAGCGTGACGCCGTGGTCCTCGGCGGTCTTGGCCAGCGCCAGCGTGTCCTTCGGGAAGCAGGAGCCGCCGTAGCCGGGCCCCGGCTGCAGGAATTTTTCGCCGATGCGGCTGTCGAGGCCGACGCCGCGCGCGACCTCGCGCACGTCGGCGCCGGCGCTCTCGCACAGGTCGGCGATCTCGTTGATGAAGGCGATCTTGGTCGCCAGCAGCGCATTGGCGGCATATTTGGTGAGCTCGGCGGCGCGGCGGCTGGTGAAGTGGAGCGGCACGCGGGGCCCAAGCGGGCGGTAGACCTGCTCCATGCGCCGGCGCGCGCGCGCATCGTCGGTGCCGATCACGACGCGGTCCGGGAACTTGAAATCGCGCACCGCGCAGCCTTCGCGCAGGAACTCGGGGTTGCTGACGACGAAGAACTCCGCGTCCGGCTGCGCCTTGCGGATGATGCGCTCGATCTCGTCGCCGGTCCCGACCGGCACCGTGGACTTCGCCACAATCACCGTGCTGCCGCGCAGCGCGGCGGCGATCTCGCGGGCCGCTTCATGCAGCGACGACAGGTCGGCGCCGCCGTCGTCGCTGCGGGTCGGGGTGCCGACCGCGATGAACACCACGTCGGCGCGCTGGACCGGCTCGCGCAGGGTGGCGGAGAACGAGAGCCTTCCGGCGCGGACGTTGTTCTCGATCAGCGGGGCGAGATCCGGCTCGAAGAACGGGACGCAGCCGCGCTGCAGCGCCGCGATGCGCTTCGCATCCTTGTCGATGCAGATCACGTCATGTCCAAAGTCGGCGAGGCAGGCCCCCGACACCAGACCGACGTAACCAACTCCTATCATTGCAATACGCATGCCGAGACGCTCACCCGATCGTTTGAATGCTGTCGTGTGCGGCCGCCAGCGCGACGCGCCGCGGTTTCAGCGGCTGCCGCGCGGAGCGCAGGTCGGCGCGGGCGCCGCTGCGTGGAAGCTCCGCGGAGAGCCGCAGCGCGAAGTCGTCGATGGTGCGGCGCAGGCCGGTTTCGAGCGGCACCTGCGGGCTCCAGCCGAGCAGGTCGCGCGCCAGATCGATCACCGGCTGCCGGCGGGTCGGATCGTCTTGTGGCAGCGGCTTGTGGACAATGCGGGAGGGTGAGCCGGTCTGTGCGATGATCATGCGCGCGATGTCGGCGACCGAAACCTCGCGCGGATTGCCGAGGTTGCAGGGCCCGGTGACGTCGTCCGGGCTCTCCATCAGCAGCTCCAGGCCGGCGACGAGATCGTCGACGTAGCAGAACGAGCGCGTCTGCGTGCCGTCGCCATAGATGGTCAGGGGTGCGCCGCGCAGCGCCTGCGCGACGAAGTTGGAGACGACGCGGCCGTCGTTCTCCAGCATGCGCGGGCCGTAGGTGTTGAAGATGCGCGCGACCTTGATGGCGGTGCCGTGGGTGCGGCGATAATCGAAAAACAGCGTCTCGGCGCTGCGCTTGCCTTCGTCGTAGCAGGCGCGCGGACCGATCGGGTTGACGCTGCCGCGATAGCTTTCCGGCTGCGGATGGATCTCGGGATCGCCGTACACCTCGCTGGTGGAGGCCTGCAGCACGCGGGCGCCTTTCAGGCGCGCCAGCTCCAGCACGTTGATGGCGCCGAGCACGCAGGTTTTCATCGTCCCGATCGGATCGCTCTGGTACTGCGGCGGCGAAGCCGGGCAGGCCAGGTTGTAGATGCGGTCGAGCGGGCCGCGGAGGTGCAGGGTCTCGGTGATGTCCTGCTCGATGAAGCGGAAGCCGGCGTGATTGAGCAGCGCGCGGACGTTCTCGATCGTGCCGGTCATCAGGTTGTCGACGCAGGTGACGGCGTGGCCGCGCTGCAGCAGCCGGTCGCAGAGATGCGAGCCGATGAACCCGGCGCCGCCGGTGACGAGGACATGCATCGGTTCACCCTTCCGCATTGCGCGAATGCTCTCGGTCATGCCACCGCCACCACTGGCTTGCGCGGCGCGGCGGCGTGCACTTCGGCGATATAGCTCTCCAGCGCCTGCGCGCGGTGCGCGGCGGTATGGGCGTGCAGCACGCGCTTGCGCGCTGCCGCCGCGATGGCGCGGCGCCGTTCATCCGGCAGCGCCAGCGCCGCCAGCACGTCGCCCGGTTGCTCGGCGACCAAAATCTCCTCGCCGACCCGGAAAAACGCATCGAGCCCGTTCCAGCGGTCGGTGACGATGGGAACGCCGCAGGCCGCCGCCTCGAACAGCCGCACGCTCGGCGAATGGCCGGCCGCCACCATGTCGCGGCGGGTGATGTTCAGGGTGAAGCGCTGGCTGCAGTAGAACGCCGGGTGTTTTGCGGGCGGCAGGTGCTCGATGCGCTCGACGTTCTTTGGCCACGCGATCTCATGCGGATATTGCGGGCCGGCGACGGCAAAGCGTTGGTTCGGCAGGCTGCGCGCCGCCTGCACCAGCAGCCGCTCGAGCGGCGGCTGCCGATCGGCGCTGTAGGTGCCGAGATATCCGAGCGCGTAGGCGAGCTTGGTGGCGACCGGCCGGTGCAGGTCCGGGTCGACCGCGCAAAACAACGCGCGGGCGCGCGGGCTGCCGTATTCCCGCTCGATCCGCTCCAGCACCGGACCGCCGGTGAAGGA
>DASWSO010000458.1:0-10289 GCA_036402635.1 Xanthobacteraceae bacterium | reverse complement strand
CGAGGCGCGCACATAGGTGCCGATGCCGCCGAACCACAGCAGGTCCACCGGCAGCTTCAGGATCGCCCGCATCACCTGATGTGGCGTCGCCTTCGGCTGCGGCAGGCCAAGCAGCTTCTGCGCCGCCTCCGACAGCGTGATCTCCTTCAGGCTGCGCGCGTAGACGCCGCCGCCCGCCGAGATCTTGCCCTTGTCGTAGTCCTGCCAGCTCGACCGCGGCAGCGCGAACAGCCGCGCGCGCTCGGCGAAGCTCGTCTCGGCGTCGGGATCCGGGTCGATGAAGATGTCGCGGTGGTCGAAGGCCGCAAGCAGCCGGATCGTGTGCTCGCGCAGCATGCCATTGCCGAACACGTCGCCCGACATGTCGCCGACGCCGGCGACTGTGAACGGCGTCTTGCCGATGTCGACATTCATCTCGCGGAAATGCCGCGCCACCGATTCCCAGGCGCCGCGCGCCGTGATGCCCATGCCCTTGTGGTCGTAGCCGGCGGAGCCGCCGGACGCGAAGGCGTCGCCGAGCCAGAACGCGTGCTCGGCCGAGATGCTGTTGGCGATGTCCGAGAAGGTGGCGGTGCCCTTGTCGGCCGCCACCACCAGGTACGGGTCGTCGCCGTCGTGGCGGACCACGTCGCGCGGCGGAATGATCCCTTCGGGCCCGAGGTTGTCGGTCAGGTCGAGCAGGCTCGACACCAGGAGCTTGTAGGAGGCGACGCCTTCCGCCTGCACCACCTCGCGCGGCACGCCGGCGGCGAGCCGCTTCGGCACGAAGCCGCCCTTGGCGCCGACCGGCACGATCACGGCGTTCTTCACCTGCTGCGCTTTCACCAGGCCCAGAATCTCGGTGCGGAAGTCCTGCGGCCGGTCGGACCAGCGGATGCCGCCGCGCGCCACCTTGCCGAAGCGCAGGTGCACACCCTCGACCCGCGGCGAATAGACGAACACCTCGTAGAGCGGGCGCGGCGCCGGCAGCTCGTCGAGCTTGCGGCTGTCGTACTTGATCGCGATGGTGGGCTTCGCGGCTCCAGTCTCCTCCAGCTGGAAGAAGTTGCTGCGCACCGCCGCCTGCATGGCGTTGACGAAGCGGCGCAGGATGGTGTCCTCGTCCAGGCTTTCGACCGCCTGCAGGGCGGCTTCGATCTCCTTCGCGAGCGACGCCTGGCGCGCGCCGCGCGCCTCCATGTCGAGGTCGAGCCGCGGATCGAACTTCACCTGGAACAGCGCGCTGACCTGCGCCGCGACCGCGGCGTGCTTGCGCAACGTCGTCCACAGGTAGTCCTGCGAATAGGCGATGCGCGCCTGCCGCAGGAAACGCGCGATCGCGCGCAGCAGCGCCACCTCGCGCCACGGCAGCCCGGCCGCGAGCACCAGCGCGTTGAAGCCGTCGTTCTCGGCCTCCCCGCCGATAACGGCGAGCACGGCGGCCTTCAGCCGCGGCGCCAGCGCTTCGAGGTCGACGGTGGCGCCGTCGTCGCGCTCAAGCAGCATGTCGTGCAGCCAGATCTCGCGCTTCTCCTCGCCCGCCGGTTCGATCTGGAAGGTGCGCTCGTCGACCACCCGGAAGCCCATGTTCTCCAGCACCGGCACGCGCTCGGAGAGCGGGATCGGCCGTCCGGCGCTCCACACTTTCAGGCTGGCGCAGTTCGCCGCATCGTTCTCGCGGCGATAGAAGTCGATGTCGACCGGCCGCTCCGAGCCGAGGTTCTCGATCACGCGGATGTCGGCCACCGCCGCCGCCGGCGGGTAGGCCTCGCGGTAGCCTTGCGAGAACGCATCGCGGTAGCGCGCCAGCAGCGCCTGCGCGCGCGCCGGCTCGTGCGCCAGCGTCAGCGCGGCTTCGAGCTCGTCCGCCCAGGTGCGCACGATCGCCTGCACCTCGGCTTCCAGCATCGCCCGGTCCGGGTTCGGCGTCTCGCCGCCGGAACGGCCGATGATGAAATGCACCCGCACCAGCGGGCCTTCCGGGAAGAACGGATAGAACGCCGAGACGCGGCCGTTGTAGACGCGGGCGAGGAAATTCCCGATGGCGATCCGCACCGTGCTGCCGAAGCGCTCGCGCGGCACGAACACCAGCACCGAGACGAAACGGTCGAAGCGGTCGCGGCGCGGCAGCACGCGCACGCGCGGACGCTCGTCGAGCTGCATGATGGCGAGCGCGAACGTGTAGAGCGTGTCCTCGTCGATCTGGAACAGATCGTCGCGCGGATAGCTCTCCAGCACGTTGGCGAGCGCCTTGCCGGAATGGCTGTTCTCGTCGAAGCCGGCGCGCCGCAGCACGCCCGCGACCTTGCGGCGGAGATACGGAATGCTGCGCGCCGAGCGCGTATAGGCGGTCGAGGTGAACAGCCCGACCACGCGCAGCTCGCCCACGACATTGCCGCCCGCATCGAAGCGCTTGATCCCGACATAGTCCATGTAGACGCGCCGGTGCACGCGCGAGCGCACGTTGGCCTTGGCGATGATCAGCGCCTTCGGCTCGTTGAGGAAGGCGCGGATTTCCGGCGTCATGGTGACGAGTTCGCCGCCGCGCCGCAGCACGCGCACATTGCGCTGGCGCAGGATGCCGAGCCCGCTCTCGAAGCGCGGCTCGACCTCCTCGTCGGACTCGTCGAAGGCGTATTCGCGCAGGCCCAGGAAGGTGAAGTTGTTGTCGACCAGCCACTGCAGCAGCTGGATCGCCTCGGCGATCTCGTCGACCGGCAGCGGCGGCGGCTTCTGCTGCAGCAGCGCGATCTGCTCCTGCACGCGCGCGATCATCGCGCGCCAGTCCGCGACCGCGAGGCGGACGTCGTTGAGCACGCTCTCGAGCCCCTGCAGCAGCGCGGCGCGCCGCGCCTCGTCCTCGATGCGCGGCAGGTGGATGTGGATGAAGCTCTCGCGCGCCGCGCCGGCCGCCGCCGGCTGGTCGCCGGAGAGGCCGAGCAGCCGGCCGGCGCTGTCGCGTTCCACCGTCAGGATCGGGTGCACCACCAGGTGCACCTCGAGCCCCTGCTCGGCAAGCTCGGCCAGCACCGAATCGAGCAGGAACGGCATGTCGTCGTTGACGATCTGCAGCACCGAGATGCCGGCGAGCCGCGGCATTCCGCCCGCATCCGGATGATCGAGGCGCACCAGCGGCTCGCCGCGCCGCCGCTGTGCCAGCGCGCTCCAGGCGGCGGCCGCAAGCGCCGCGAGCTCCTTCGGCTGGTAGCGCAGCAGATCCTCGAGCGCGGCGCGGCCGAACAGCACCCCGGCGAACCGCTGCGGGACGTCGCCGCGGGTGGCGCCCAGAATGGTCTCGGCCTGCGCGATCAGCTCGCGGCCGGCGCGCTCCTCCTCGCTGCGGGGCAGGTTGGCGGGCATCGTTCTCCCTTTGCGCGCTTGGGCGGCCTTCTATGGGCGCCGCTTTTGCCGAAAGTGTCCACCAACTCCGCGGCGGCGTCGAGGGCGGGCGGGTTCCGCCCGGCGGCGCGGCGCGGTAGCTTGGCCCAAATGTTGCGAATTGCGACGGAGGTTTGGGCAATGAAGGCAGGTTCGAACGATAACCGGAAGGGCGCCCGCCGGGCGGCCCTGAAGGCGCGGCCGGCGGCGCGGCATTCCAGGCCTGCGGCAACCAAGCCTGCGGCGACCAAGCCGGCTGCGGCGCGCGCCGACGACGATCCGATCATCGCGCTCGACCTGCCGGCGGCGCCGCTCAGCGAGGCGATGGCGCCGTATTTCGCCAAATGCGAGGAGAAGCTCGGCTTCGTGCCGAACGTGCTCGCGGCTTACGCCTTCGACATGCCGAAGCTGGAAGCGTTCGCCGCGATGTACAACGACCTGATGCTGGCGCCGTCGGGCCTTTCCAAGCTCGAGCGCGAGATGATCGCGGTGGTCGTGTCCTCGGTGAACCGCTGCTACTACTGCCTGGTGGCGCATGGCGCCGCCGTGCGCGCGCTCTCGGGCGATGCGAAGCTCGGCGAGCAGATGGTGATGAACTACCGCGCCGCCCGCCTGCCGCCGCGCCAGCGCGCCATGCTGGACTTCGCCGCCAAGCTGACCGCCGAGCCGTGGAACGTGGAGGACGAGGACCGCGCCGCGCTGCGCGACGCCGGCTTCTCCGACCGCGACATCTGGGACATCGGCGCCGTCGCCGGTTTCTTCAACATGTCGAACCGCGTCGCCTCCGCGACCGACATGCGGCCCAACCCGGTGTATCACGGGCAGGCGCGGTAGCGCCGCTCAGAGATCGAGCGAAGCTGCACCGGCACCGCGAGGCGCCGCCAAACGCCGCGAGACCTCACAACACCACGATCGCGTTCGGCAGCTCGTCGCGGTTGATGGCCCCGGGCGGGAAGTGCCGCGCCAGGATCTCGGCGCACATCCCGATCGCCTCGACGAGGCCGTCGGCCGGCCGGCCGTGCTTGATGGCGGCGATCAGCGCCTGCACCGGCGCGTTCCACGCGTCCGGCTCGACCTTCTGCGCGATGCCGACATCGGCGATGATCTCGGCATAGCGTTCCGCAATCGAGACGAAGATCAGCACGCCGGTGCGCCGCTCGGTGTGCTGCAGCCCGCGCGCGGCGAACTGGCGCTCGGCCTCCACATGCGCGCGCTCGCGCTTCATGCGGCGCGGCACGATGTGGAAGCGGATGCGCGGATGCGACAGCCCGACCAGCGCGGCCGCGAAAGCACTCAGTTGCAGCACGTAGATCACGGCCGCCGGCCAGGCGGTGAGGTAGATCAGCGGCAGCGGCACCAGCAGCGCGATCAACGCCGCCCAGGCGAGCGGCACGAGGCGGTAGTCGCTGGAGGCCTGCGTGATCACGCAGTAGATCTCGCCCGAGGTGCGGGCCTCGGCGGCGCGGATGGCCGCCTCGATACGGGCGCGGTCGGCGTCTGTGAGCTGCATCGCTACCAGCTTCCCGAGGAGCCGCCGCCGCCGAACGAGCCGCCGCCGCCGGAGAACCCGCCGCCCGAGGAGCCCGAGTCCCAGCTCGATCCCGAGCCCCAACTCCCGCCCGACGCGCCCGGAAAGAAGATCGGCGCCGCGCCCCATGCGCTGCTACGCCGGCGCCCGCGCGCGCCGAAGCCGCCGAACACGCCCCGCAGCATCGAACGCAGCACCAGGAACACCACCACCGCAATGATGATCAGCACGAGCGGATTGATCCCCTTTGGCGCTGCGTCCGGCCGCTGCGCGGCGCGCTGCTTGAACTCGTCGGCATGGCCGGAGAGCGCCGAGACGATGTCGTCGACGCCGCGCGTCACCCCGCCGGCGTAATCGTTGGCGCGGAAGCGCGGCAGCACCGCGTTCTCCAGGATCAGCCGCGTCACCGCGTCGGTGAGCGTACCCTCCAGCCCGTAGCCGACTTCGATGCGGGCCTTGCGGTCGTTCGGCGCCACGATCAGCAGCGCGCCGTTGTTGCTACCCTTCTGCCCGATGCCCCAATGGCGGCCGAGCTGGTAGCCGTAATCCTCGATCGAGGTGCCCTGCAGCGACTTCAGCGTGACCACGACCAGCTGGTTCGCGGTTTTGGTCTCCAGGTCCGTGAGCTTCTGCTCAAGCGAGGTTTTGGTCGCAGCGTCGAGGATGCCGGCCTCGTCGACCACGCGCCCGCTCAGCACCGGGAAGGTGAGCGCGAGTGCGGCTGTGCAGAACAGAAGCAGCGCGAAGGCGGCGACAAAAGGCGTTGTCATTCCGGACAGCATCCCAAGCGCTCGGCTTCCGGAATGACGGCGCAACATCCGCGGCCTCAGAACTTCACGCTCGGCACGCGCCGAACGTCCTCGGCGACCGTGAACGTCTCCATCGGCTTATTGCCGCTGTACAGCGTCTTCGCCCACAGCAGGCCCGGGAAGGTGCGCAGCTCGGTGTTGTAGGCGCGCACCGAGTCGATGTAGTCGCGCCGCGCCACCGCGATGCGGTTCTCGGTGCCCTCGAGCTGCGACTGCAGCGCCAGGAAGTTCTGGTTCGACTTGAGGTCGGGATAGTTCTCCGAAACCGCGATCAGCCGGCCGAGCGCGCCCGACAGTTGCGACTGCGCCTCCTGGAACTGCTTGAACTTCTCCGGATCGGTGGCGGTCTCCGGCGTAATCTGGATCGAGGTCGCCTTGGCGCGCGCGTTCACCACCGCCTCCAGCGTCTCGCGCTCCTGCCGTGCATAGCCGCGCACCGTCTCCACCAGGTTGGGGATCAGGTCGGCGCGCCGCTGATACTGGTTATTGACGTCGGAGAGCTTCGCCTTCGCCTGCTCCTCCAGCGTCGGAATGGTGTTGACGCCGCAGCCCGAGACCAGGAGGCCGAGCGCGACCACCAGGGCCGGAATGCGGAGGCGGGAGACGAGCACTGACATTTCGGATTCTCCATCGCGGTTCGGCCGGCGCGCCTTGGGACGCACCGAATCGCGTCAACGCACGGGATGACTTGATCGATCCATGATAGCAGACTGTCGCCACCTCGACCCGGATCGCCGATGCTCGTCAACCGCCGCACCGTTCTGCTCGCCGCCGCCCTGGCGCTCGCCGGCGTGCCGGCCGCCGCGCAGGACGACGCGCCGATCATCAGCGGTGCGCCCCGCATCCATCCGGTGGTGGCGCGGAACGGCATGGTGGCGAGCCAGGAGGCGCGCGCGACCCGCGTCGGCGTCGAGGTGCTCAAAGCGGGCGGCAATGCGGTCGATGCCGCGGTGGCGGTCGGCTTCGCGCTCGCCGTGACGTTGCCGCGCGCCGGCAATCTCGGCGGCGGCGGCTTCATGCTGGTGCATCTCGCCGAGCGCAACGAGACGGTCGCGATCGATTACCGCGAGACCGCGCCGGCGGCGGCGCGGCCCGACATGTTCCTCGACGCCGCCGGCGCCGCCGATCCGCGCAAGTCGCGCCACTCCGGGCTCGCGGTCGGCGTGCCCGGCACCGTCGCCGGGCTGGCGCTGGCGCACGAGAAATACGGCTCCGGCCGTTTCACCTTGGCGCAGCTGATCGCGCCGGCGCTGGCGCTCGCCCGCAACGGCATCGCGGTCGAGGACGACCTCGCCGAGTCGCTGCCGCGGGCGGAAGCGCGGCTGCGGCGCTGGCCGTCGTCGCGCATCTTCCTGCGTGCCGACGGCAGCGTGCTGGCCGCCGGCGACGCGCTGGTGCAGGCCGATCTCGCCGGCACGCTGGTGCGGATCGCCGAGCAGGGACCGCCCGGCTTCTATAGCGGCGCCACGGCGGAGCGGATTGCCGCCGCGGTGCGGGAGGCCGGCGGCATCACGACGGCCGACGATCTCGCCGCTTATCGGGCGATCGTGCGCGCGCCGGTGCGCGGCACCTATCGCGGCTACGAGGTCGTCTCGATGCCGCCGCCGTCGTCGGGCGGCGTGCTGCTGATCCAGTTGCTCAACATCCTCGAAGGGCTGCCGGTGCGCGAGAACGGCGCCGGCGCGGCCGCCACCCTGCACCTGATGATCGAGGCGATGAAGCTCGCCTATGCGGACCGTGCCGAATATCTCGGCGACCCGGATTTCGTCGCGGTGCCGGGCTTCGAGCTGATCTCGAAGCGCTACGCGGCGCGCCTGCGCGCCCGCATCGATCCGGCCCGGGCCCGGCCGGCGCACGAGATCGCACCCGGCCGCCCGACCCGTTCCGAAGGCGACAACACCACGCATTTCTCCGTGGTGGACCGGTTCGGCAACGCCGTCGCCAACACCTACACGCTCAACTTCAGCTACGGCCTCGGGATGGTGGCGGAAGGCACCGGCGTGCTGCTCAACAACGAGCTCGACGACTTCGCCGCCAAACCGGGCGCGCCCAACGCATTCGGGCTGCTTGGCGGCGCCGCCAATGCGCCGGCGCCGCGCAAGCGGCCGCTGTCGTCGATGAGCCCGACCATCGTCCTCAAGGACGGGCGGCCGTTCCTGGTCACCGGCTCGCCCGGTGGCAGCCGCATCATCACCACGGTGCTGCAGGTGACGCTCAACCTGATCGACCACGGCATGAACATCGCCGAGGCGGTGCTGGCGCCGCGCCTGCACCATCAGTGGCAGCCGGACGAGGTTTTGGCCGAGGGCGGCTTCTCGCCCGACACGCTCAGCCTGCTGCAGGCGCGCGGCCACCGCATCACGGTCGGCAACACCTCCGGCTCCGCCAACTCGATCCACGTGACGCCGGACGGCCTCGCCGGCACCGGCGACACCCGCCAACGCGGCACGCTCGCGGCGGGGTATTAAGACAAGATCGCTGTCCCGGCCATCCCTACGGCCGCGGGCCGAGGCCGGCGCGCTTCAGCGCGTCCGCGTTGCGGGCGGAATCGGCCTCGAACAGCTTGCGGAATTCCGCGCCCGGCAAGTAGCGCGGGGTGGCGTTGAGCCGCTCCACGATCGCCCTGTACTCGGCCGAGGCGGTCGCCTGCGCGCACGCCTTCTCGAGCGCCGCCACCGCCTCCGGCGGCGTCTCGGCCGGCGCGATCAGGCCGCCGGCGGTGAAGCCCTCGGCCGGATAGCCGAGCTCGCGCATGGTGGGAACATCCGGCAGCGCGGCGATACGCTCGTCCGACAGCGCCGCGAGGATCGGCAGGTTGCTGGCCTGGGCGACCGCCGGCGTCTCCGCGATCGCCATCACGGTGCCGCTGTGCAGCGCCTGCGCCATCGGGCCGGCGCCCTGGAACGGCACGCCGAGCGCCTCGATGCCGATCGCCTTGAGCACTGCCAGCATGCCGAGATGCGGCTGGCTGCCCGGGCCCGGATGCCCGTAGGTGAGGTCCTGCGGCTTCGCCTTGGCGAACGTCAGGAACTCGTCGAAGGTCTTGAACGGCGCCTGCGGGCCGGCGATCAGCACATAGGGAGCGAAATAGGTCAGGCAGACGTAGCGGAAGCTGTCCATGCCGTAGGCGAGCTTCTGCATGTGCGGCTGCGCGGTCAGCGGATTGTTGGGGGTGAGCGCGATCGTGTAGCCGTCGGCTTGAGCCTTCACCAGTTCGACGATGCCGATGGTGCCGGAGGCGCCGCCCTTGTTGAGGACGATCACCGGCTGCCCGAGCGCCTTGCGCAGTTCCTCCTGCAGCGCCCGCGCCATCAGGTCGGTGTTGCCGCCGGGCGGGAACGGCACCACCATCTGCACCGGGCGGGTCGGATAGGGCTGCGCGGCGGCGGGCGCGGCGAGCAGCGTCAACGCGACGGCGAGCGATGCCAGCGGCTTCGTCATGCGATCCTCTCCCACGTGCTGCGGCGCATGATGCCACCCCGCGTCGGCAGACGCGAGTGGAGGCATGTGGAACAATCCGGCCGGTTCGGTGTTAGCTATCGCACTTTCACAGGGAGATTTTCGAATGCGCAAATCAGCGCTGGCCGTGGCGGCCGTCGCGGCTTTTCTGTTTCTGACACCTTCCGCGTTCGCGCAGTCGATCGAGATCGGGCCGGGCGGCGTGCGCGTCGACGACGGCCGCGGCCGCGGTGGCGGTGGCGGCCAGTGCGAGCAATTGCGTCGTGCCTGCGAAGCGAAGGACCAGCTGGGCGAGCGGGGCGAGGGCAACTGCCGGCGTTACCGCGAAACCTGCCTGCGGCCGGTGCGGCGCGACAATTGCGCCGAGCTGCGCGCCGCCTGCCTCAACAAGGACCGGCTGGGCGAGCAGGGCGAGGGCAACTGCCGCCGCTATCGCCAGGCCTGCCGCTAAAGCGAAACGACGAGCCCCGGCGAGCAGCTCTCGCCGGGGCTCACCTCAATCCCAACCGCCGACCAGCAGCGCCGGCTACACCCGCACCGGTATCTTGACCGGGCCGGCACTGTGCCAGCGCAGACAAGCCGCGCGGACGGCAGATCCCCGATCAAATGCGCTCGATGTTGGCCGCCGCGACCACCTCGGTCCACCTGCGGATGTCGTCGCCCAGTCGGATGCGGAAGCTCTCCGGCGCACCCGGCTTCGCTTCGTTGCCGACGGCTATGAGCTGATCGACGACGGCCTTTTCGCTCAGCACGCCGGCCAGCTCGCTGCCGAGCCGCTGCACGATCGCCGGAGCAAGACCAAGCGGCGCCACCATGCCCTGATAGCCGGTGACCACGAACGTGGGCAGCCCGGATTCGGCGATCGTGGGAGCCTCGGGAAATGCGAAGAACCGCCGTTCGCCGGTAACGCCGAGGACGCGCAATTTACCGGCGCGAACGAGTTCCACCAGCGCGGTAGGCGGGTCCAGGACGAGATCCAGACGACCGCCGGTCAAATCCGCGATCGCAGGGGCGCCGCCGCGATACGGAATATGCTGCATCGGGGTTTTGGAGAGCCTCGCCAGCAGCTCCATCGACAGATGCTGCAGCGACCCCGCGCCGGCAGTGCCATATTGCAGAGGGCGATTCTGCGCGCG
>DASWSO010000457.1:0-5297 GCA_036402635.1 Xanthobacteraceae bacterium | reverse complement strand
GAGCACGCCGAAGTCGCCTTCGCTGCCGGGCACGTCGACCTGATCGACCTCGCCGGAGAACAGCAGCCGCTCCGGGGAGACGAGTTCGAAGTGGAAGGTGGCCATGGGTCGGTCCGGACGAGTGGATATTGAGTAGTGAGTGGCGAGTGGCGGCTATTCGCTACCCGCCATTCGCGCTTGTTACGCCGCTTCCGCCGCCAGGCGCTTGCCCTTATCGACCGCCTCTTCGATGGTGCCGACCATATAGAAGGCGGCCTCCGGCAGGTGATCGTACTTGCCGTCGACCAGGCCCTGGAAGCCCTTGATGGTGTCGGCGAGGTCGACCAGCTTGCCGGGCGAGCCGGTGAACACTTCGGCGACGTGGAACGGTTGCGACAGGAAGCGCTCGATCTTGCGCGCGCGCGCGACCGTGGTCTTGTCCTCTTCCGAAAGCTCGTCCATGCCGAGGATCGCGATGATGTCCTGCAGCGCCTTGTAGCGTTGCAGAACCTGCTGCACGCGGCGCGCCACCGTGTAGTGCTCCTCGCCGACGACCAGCGGGGAGAGCATGCGCGAGGTGGAATCGAGCGGATCGACCGCCGGGTAGATGCCCTTGGCGGCGATGTCGCGCGACAGCACCGTGGTGGCATCCAGATGCGCGAACGAGGTGGCCGGCGCCGGGTCGGTCAAATCGTCGGCCGGGACGTAGATCGCCTGCACCGAGGTGACCGAGCCTTTATGGGTCGTGGTGATGCGCTCCTGCAGCGCGCCCATGTCGGTCGCGAGCGTCGGCTGATAGCCGACCGCCGACGGGATGCGGCCGAGCAGCGCGGACACTTCCGAGCCGGCCTGCGTGAAGCGGAAGATGTTGTCGACGAAGAACAGCACGTCCTGACCCTGGTCGCGGAAATATTCCGCCACTGTCAAGCCGGTGAGGCCGACGCGGGCGCGCGCGCCGGGCGGCTCGTTCATCTGCCCGAACACCAGCGCGCACTTGGAGCCTTCGGTGTTGCCGTTGTTCTTGAGCGGGTCCTTGTTGACGCCCGACTCGATGAACTCGTGATAGAGGTCGTTGCCCTCGCGCGTGCGCTCGCCGACGCCGGCGAACACCGAGTAGCCGCCGTGCGCCTTGGCGACGTTGTTGATCAGCTCCTGAATCAGCACGGTCTTGCCGACCCCGGCGCCGCCGAACAGGCCGATCTTGCCGCCCTTGGCGTAAGGTGCGAGCAGGTCCACCACCTTGATGCCGGTGATCAGAATCTCGGCTTCCGTCGACTGATCCGTATAAAGCGGCGCCTCCGCATGGATCGGGCGCCGTTCAGTAGCCGGCACCGGGCCGGCTTCGTCGACCGGATCACCGACCACGTTCATGATGCGGCCGAGCGTGCCGGGACCGACCGGAACCGAGATCGGCTGGCCGGTGTCGGAGACCGCCTGCCCGCGCACAAGACCTTCCGAGGTGTCCATCGCGATCGTGCGCACGGTCGACTCGCCGAGATGCTGCGCCACTTCCAGCACCAGGCGGCTGCCCTGGTTCTCGGTCTCCAGCGCGTTCAGGATCGCCGGCAGATGTCCTTCGAACTGCACGTCGACGACGGCGCCGATGACTTGGGTGATGCGTCCGGTTGCAATGGCCATGTAAGTCTTCCTGTTCGTCTAAAGCGCTTCGGCGCCGGAGATGATCTCGATCAGCTCCTTGGTGATCATCGCCTGGCGCGTGCGGTTGTAGGTCAGCGTCTGCTTGCGGATCATTTCACCGGCGTTGCGGGTCGCGTTGTCCATCGCGCTCATCTGCGAGCCGTAGAACGAGGCCTGGTTCTCCAGCAGCGCGCGGTAGATCTGGGTGGCGACATAGCGCGGCAGGAGCTCGGCGAGGATGTCCTCCTCCTCCGGCTCGTATTCGTAAATCGCCGAGCCGTTCCCGCCCTGCGCCGGCGCCACCGCCGGAATGATCTGCTGCGCCGTCGGGATCTGCGAGATCACCGACTTGAAGCGCGAGAAGAACAGCGTGCAGACGTCGAACCCGCCCTTCGCGAACAAATTCAAGATGCGGTCGGCGATGCGCTGCGCGTGCTCGAAGGTGACGGTGCGCACGCCGCGCAGCTCGATGCTGTCGACGATCTGGCGTTCATAGTTGCGGCGCAGCTGCTCGTTGCCCTTGCGGCCGACGGTGAGGATCTTGACGTCCTTGCCCTGCGCCAGCAGCGACGAAGCGCGCTCGCGCGCGAGCCGCACGATCGCCGAGTTGAAGGCGCCGGCAAGGCCGCGCTCGCCGGTGCAGACCACCAGCAGGTGCACCTGGTCGCGTCCGGTTCCGGCCAGCAGCGGCGGCGCCGAGCCGGAGCCGGCGACGCCGGCCGCGATGTTGCCGAGCACCGCCTCGATGCGCTCCGCATAGGGGCGCGCGACTTCCACCGCCGCCTGCGCGCGGCGCAGCTTGGAGGCCGCGACCATCTGCATGGCCTTGGTGATCTTCTGCGTCGCCTTGGTGGAGGCGATGCGGTTGCGCATGTCCTTGAGGCTGGCCATCGGCTCTCTGTTCCGTCATGCCCCGCCTTGCGCCGGGCATCCACGTCTTTCCCTCATTTCCACGTGCAAGACGTGGATGGCCGGGACGAGCCCGGCCATGACGATCAAACGTCAGGCGAACGTCTTGGCGTATGCGTCGACCGCCGCCTTCAGCTTGCCGCCGGTGGCGTCGGAGAGGTCGCCGCTCTTGCGGATATCCTCGAGGATGTCCGGGTTCTTGGTGCGCACGACGCCGAGCAGGCCCTGCTCGAAGGCGCGCACGCGGTCGACCGGGATCGGGTCGAGGTAGCCGTTCACGCCGGCATAGATCACCACCACCTGCTCTTCCATCTTCAGGGGCGAGAACTGCGGCTGCTTGAGCAGCTCGGTCAGGCGGGCGCCGCGGTTGAGCAGGCGCTGCGTGGTGGCGTCGAGGTCGGAGCCGAACTGCGCAAACGCCGCCATCTCGCGGTACTGCGCGAGCTCGCCCTTGATGCGGCCGGCGACCTTCTTCATCGCCTTGTTCTGCGCCGACGAGCCCACGCGCGACACCGAGAGGCCGACGTTCACGGCCGGTCGGATGCCCTGGTAGAACAGGTCGGTCTCCAGGAAGATCTGGCCGTCGGTGATCGAGATCACGTTGGTCGGGATGTAGGCCGACACGTCGTTGGCCTGCGTCTCGATCACCGGCAGCGCGGTGAGCGAGCCGCCACCGTTGTCGTCGTTCATCTTGGCGGCGCGCTCGAGCAGGCGCGAATGCAGGTAGAACACGTCGCCCGGATAGGCTTCGCGGCCCGGCGGGCGGCGCAGCAGCAGCGACATCTGGCGGTAGGCGACGGCCTGCTTGGAGAGGTCGTCGTAGAAGATCACCGCGTGCATGCCGTTGTCGCGGAAGTATTCGCCCATGGTGCAGCCGGCGAACGGCGCCAGGAACTGCATCGGCGCCGGATCCGATGCGGTGGCAGCCACGATGATCGAATATTCGAGCGCGCCCTGCTCCTCCAGCACCTTCACGAACTGCGCGACGGTGGAGCGCTTCTGCCCGACCGCGACGTAGACGCAGTAGAGCTTGATGCGCTCGTCCGGCTGCGCGTTGAGCGGCTTCTGGTTGAGGATGGTGTCGAGGATGATGGCGGTCTTGCCGGTCTGGCGATCGCCGATCACCAGCTCGCGCTGGCCGCGGCCGATCGGGATCAGCGAATCGATCGCCTTCAGGCCGGTCGCCATCGGCTCGTGCACGGACTTGCGCGGAATGATGCCGGGCGCCTTCACGTCGACCCGCTTGCGCTCGGTCGCGGCGATCGGGCCCTTGCCGTCGATCGGATTGCCGAGCGCATCGACCACGCGGCCGAGCAGACCCTTGCCGACCGGCACGTCCACGATCGAGCGGGTGCGCTTGACGGTCTGGCCTTCCTTGATCTCGCGGTCGGCGCCGAAGATCACGATGCCGACATTGTCGATTTCGAGGTTCAGCGCCATGCCGCGGACGCCGTTCTCGAACTCGACCATCTCGCCGGCCTGCACGTTGTCGAGGCCGTAGACGCGGGCGATGCCGTCACCGACCGAGAGCACCTGGCCGACCTCGGAGACCTCGGCTTCCTGACCGAAATTCTTGATCTGATCTTTGAGGATCGCCGAAATTTCGGCAGCGCGGATATCCATCAGCCAACCTCTTTCATGGCGTGCTTGAGTGCGTTGAGCTTGGTGCGCAGCGAGGTGTCGAGCATGCGGCTGCCGACCTTCACCACCAGGCCGCCGATGATCGCCGGGTCGACCTTCACGTCGAGTTCGACCTGCTTGCCGGTGACCTGCCTGAGCGCTTCCTTGAGCTCGTTAAGCCGCGCGTCGCTGAGCGGCTCCGCGACGGTGACCTGCGCCGCCACCTCGCCGCGATGGCGGGCGACCAGTTTGAAGAAATCGCGCGCCATCGTGCGGACCGCGAACAGCCGGCGCTTCTTGGCGACCAGGCGGATGAAATTCGCCGTGATCCCGCCGATGCCGGTGCGCTCCAGCACGGCCGCGACCGCCCTGGCCTGCTCGTCGGAGGAGAACACCGGACTGCGGACCAGCCGGCCGAGGTCCTCGCTCGCGTCGATCAGCGCCAGGAAGCGGCGGAGATCGCCGGCCACCTGATCGACCGCGTTCTGCTCGAGCGCGAGCTCGAACAATGCGGTTGCGTAACGACCGGCCATGCCGGAAACGGTTGCGTCTTCGCCTGCCACGTGCCTGCCTGCCCGCACTTTCGTCTTTAAGGCGTGCTTCCCAAGGCCAAGAACGGCGACGAGCGCGCGGCCTTGAGGTCCTTGAATGATCGGGATTCCGACCGGCGGGCCGGGAATGGCCAACGCCCTCCGAAAATCGCGGTGTTGCTAACATATGGGGTGCGGAGGCGCAACACGCCGTCCTGTCGCAGTCCGCCGCGCCGCCACCCGGCTTTCCAAGCGGCCCCGGCCGCCGCTAAAGCGTGCCTCCAGGCAAGCTCCGGGCGCCCCCGCTCAAAGATCGAGGCACGATGGCTGGAACGAGCGAGAGTTCCGCTGCACAGACCGCGCCGGCCATGCCTGCCGCAGCACGTCGCAGGCTGCAGGACTGGGGGCCGCTCGCATGGCTCGCCCGCCATCCGCGCCAGGGCTTCGCGGCGTTCGCGGCGCTGCATTTCCTGGTCTGGTCGGCACTGCCGGCGCTCATCTACACCAACCTGCCGTTGGACCTGCTGGAGGCGCTGGTCTACGGGCGCGAATGGCAACTCGGGCACGACAAGCTGCCGCCGCTGCCCTGGTGGCTGGTCGAGATCGCCTACCGGCTGTTCG
>DASWSO010000456.1:0-6440 GCA_036402635.1 Xanthobacteraceae bacterium | reverse complement strand
CACCGCGCCCAGCATCATCGTGCTGCCCTGCGCGAAGTTGACGGTGCCCGACACCGCGTGGGTAACGTGGAACCCGAGCGCGAGCAGTCCGTACATGCTGCCGAGCCCGAGACCGGAAATGAGCGCGGACGAGATCAGCATCGCGAGGTTTCGAGCGTGGTCGCATGCCGGATGCGGACCCCCTCCCCGGCCCTACCCCTTGCAGGGGGAGGGAGTCGCAGCGGTCTCGCGCGCCGCAGGTGCGCAAGCATCGCTCGCGTCCGCCTGCGTGAAGGGCGCAAACTCTCACCGTCTCCTCCTCCTGAAAGGGCGAGGATTAAGGAGGGGGTCACCACGCGTTGAGGGCAGTCCCGGCAGCGCACGCCCTAGCTCACTCGACCGGCACGATCTTGTCGCCGTCGTAGCGGACCATGACGTAGTCGTCGGGCCCGAGCGCGTCGTGATTGTCGGCCGTGAACGGGTGCGAATAGGTCTTGATCAGCCCTTCATACGGCGTCTTCAGGTCTTCCAGCGCGGTGCGGACGGCGTCCGCGTCGGTGGACTTCGCCTGCTCGATCGCCAGCCCTAGAAGATGCATCGCATCGTAGGCGTTGGCGGTGCCGACCGGCGCGAAAATCTCCTCCGGCCCCTTGACCTGCGGATACTTTTTCTTGAGGGCGGCGAGCACGCGCTCGCCGACCGAGCTCTGCTTGCCGAAGAAGCTGTAGGTCTGGACGAAATGCGCGTCGCCGGCGGTTGGGCCAGCCAGTTCCGGGAAGCGTCCGCCGGAAATCCCCCAGTGCGAGATCACCGGCACTTTCCAGCCCATGCGCTCGCGCGATTTCATCATCTGCGCGCCCGGCGGGGTGTTGACGACCAAAATGATCGTGTCGGCGCCGGCGTCCTTCAACCGCGCGAGTTGCGGCACCATGTCGACGTCATTGCTCTCGAACTTGCCGACACCCGCGATCTGCACGGTCGGGTCCGCCGTACTGGCTGCGTGCAGCCCCTTCTCGTTCGATTCGCCCCAGGGATTGTTGATCAGCATCAGGCCGGCTTTCTTGGCGCCGAACTTCTGGTGCGCGTACTTCAAGAGCTTGATGTCGACGAGGTCGTCGACCGCGGAGACCCGGAACACGTAGTTCGGCTTGGCGCCGTTGCGGGTGATGCCGGTGCCGGCTGCCCACACCGCTATGAAAATCTTCTTTTCCTTGTTCACCAGCGGCGCGATGGCGAGCGACACCGGCGTGTCGATGCCGCCGAAAATCGCGTCGACCTTCTCCTTAAAGATCAGCTCGCGCGCCGCCAATAGGCCTTTCGGAGGCACCGACTCGTCGTCACGCTGCACCAGTTCGAGCTTGCGGCCGCCGAGCAGCCCGCCTTTGGCGTTGATCTCGTCAATCGCGAGCGCGAGGCCGCGCGTGATCGCCTCGCCGGACTGCGCCGACGCGCCAGAAAGCGCGGCGACGTGACCGATCCGGATCGGATCGGCCGCATAGCCGCTGCCGGTCGTAAGCGTCCCGGCGAGCGCCGCCGCCACGAGGACAAGTGCGTGCAAGAGCACGCGTGAGAGGCCCTGCTTCCACATCCGCTGTCTCCAAGTTTGTCCCGGCAGCCGCGAAAGAATGGCGTAGCGCGATGATCGGGGACGATTTCCTCCCTGTCAACAATTTGTCCTCAGGTGAAATGTTTGCAGGCCCGCCATAGCTCTCCGATCCGATGGCAACGGCCCCGCACGACGTGTTGCCCGAAGCGTACTACGCTGAACCGACGGCGCATGCGGCACGACTAACCTGCAGCTCGCGTCAACTCTGGTCAGGGATGGACTGCCGCCATGGACCGCCTCATCGCACTCGTTCAAGCGCTGCTGGTCGCGACCGGCATCAGCGCCAGCGCCCAGGAGCCTCAGGCACCCGCGGCGCCCGTTGCACGCCCGGTGTCCCTGGCCCGGTTCGTTCCGACCGCCGAAGAGCGCACGCTCGGGTTCTACACGTCGATCAATCCGGATTGCACGCAGACCGACCGGACCGTCGTTCGCATCATCGCGCAGCCGGAACACGGAACCGCGAGCTTCCACAACGGCGACATGTATACGTCGTTCCCGCGCGAGAACCCGCGCTCCGCCTGCAACGACAAGCGCATTCCCGGCGCGCTGGTCAAATACAAGTCGGAGGACGGCTACATCGGCGGCGACACGTTCCGCGCGCTGATCATCTACCCGGACGGCACCGCGACCGAGGCGACCTACAACATCGTTGTCAGGTGAGGATGCGCCTCGCCACCGCACTGGCATTGACGGCCTTGGAGATGCTTCGTCGCCGCTGCTGATCCTGTCGGGAACCGAACTCTGCAGGCCGCATTGAGCCTTGCAGTGGCACGGAACCCGCCATGATCAATGACCTTTGGTACAAAAACGCGGTGATCTATTGCCTTTCGGTCGGCACCTACATGGATGCCAACGGCGACGGCATCGGCGACTTCCAGGGGCTGATGCGGCGGCTGGATTATCTGCACGGCCTCGGCGTCACCGCGATCTGGCTGATGCCATTCCAGACCTCGCCGTGCAAGGACGACGGCTACGACGTGTCGGATTACTACGGCGTCGATCCGCGTTACGGCACGCTCGGCGATTTCGTGGAATTCACCCACGCTGCCAAGCAGCGCGGCATCCGCGTGCTCATCGACCTGGTGGTGAACCACACATCGAACGAGCACCAGTGGTTCCAGGAGGCGCGGCGCGATCCCAAGTCGAAGTACCGCGACTGGTACGTCTGGTCGAAGAAGAAGCCGAAGCACGCCAACAAGGGCATGGTGTTTCCCGGCGTGCAGAAGACCACCTGGAGCTACGACGAGCTCGCCAAGGCGTACTACTTCCACCGCTTCTATGAATTCCAGCCGGACCTAAACACGTCGAACCCGGAGGTGCAGGCCGAGATCCTCAAGATTATGGGATTCTGGATCCAGCTCGGCGTCTCCGGCTTCCGCATGGACGCGGTGCCGTTCATCATCGCGACCAAAGGCGCCAATGTGACCAAGCCCGAGGAGCAGTACGACATGCTCCGCAGCTTCCGCGAATTCCTGCAGTGGCGCCAAGGCGACTGCATCGTGCTCGCCGAGGCCAACGTGCTCCCCGAAACCGACCTGGAGTATTTCGGCGACGACGGCGAGCGCATGCACATGATGTTCAATTTCCAGGTCAACCAGCACCTGTTCTATGCGCTGGCGTCAGCCGACACGCGCCCTCTCGTCAAGGCGATCAAGGCCACCAAGCCGCGGCCCGCCACCGCGCAGTGGGGAACGTTTCTGCGCAATCACGACGAGCTCGACCTCGGCCGGCTCGACGAAGATCAGCGCCAGCAGGTTTTTGCGGCGTTCGGGCCGGAGCCGACCATGCAGCTCTACGACCGCGGCATCCGTCGGCGGCTGGCGCCGATGCTGGACGGCGACCGCCGGCGGCTGGAAGTCGCCTACAGCCTGCTGTTCACGCTGCCCGGCACGCCGGTGATCCGCTACGGCGACGAGCTCGGAATGGGCGACGACCTCAAGCTGCCGGAGCGCAATTGCGCGCGCACGCCGATGCAGTGGTCGAACGAGCCGCACGGCGGCTTCACCAAGAGCGACAAGCCGATCCTGCCGGTGATCAGCGGCGGGCCATACGGTTTCGAGCACATCAATGCCGCGATCCAGCGCCGCCACTCGGATTCGCTGCTCAACTGGACTGAACGCATCATCCGCATGCGCAAGGAGGTGCCGGAGATCGGCTGGGGCGATTTCGCGGTGATTGCGACGCGCGATCCGGCGGTGCTGGTGATGCGCTACGACTGGCGCAACAACTCGGTGCTGTTCGTCCATAACCTCGATGCCAAGCCGCGCGAGGTTCGCTTCAAGGTCGGGGTCGCCGGCGAGCACGGCGGCCTGCTGGTCAACCTTTTGGACGAGGCGCACAGCAAGGAGGACGAAACCGGCAGCCATCGGCTTGTCGTCGAAGGCTACGGGTATCGCTGGTACCGCGTCGGCGGCCTCGATTACCTGCTGCGGCGGACCGAGATCGATCAAGTGCAGCAGCAGCGAGGATAAGCCCTGCTGCCGTTCTCGCGAAAGCGGGGCCCCAGTAATCGCCGGTGTCGCGACTCATGCACAGCTGCGTGTACTGGATCGTCCGCCTGCGCGGACGATGAGACCGAAAACTAAATCTCCCTCTGGTCCAGCCGCCGGTACAGCGGCAAAGCGAACGGCGCGATCTTTCGCACCATCGCCTGCAGCGGCTGCGGCTTCGGCTTCGACAGCGGCAGGCCCAGCGTCTCGATCGCGGCACCCTGCGTGGCGCGGGCGAGCTCACGTCCGAGCGAGATCGAGAGCGCCACGGCGCGTCCGTTGCATCCGACCCAGGCAAATCCGTCCGGCCCGAGCTGATGGATGCGCGGGAAACCCGGCACCTGAGGACGCAGCAGGTTGTCCGGCGTCATGCCGACATAACCGGACCAGACGTAGTCGAACTCGACCTCGCCGAGTTGCGGCCACAGCCGCTTCAGCCGCTCGGCCACTGGCCTGCGCAGGTTCGTGCCCTCCTGCCCGGGAAAAACCGCGGCGCCGCCGGTCACCAGCCGGTCGCGCGCATCCCAGCGCGCGAAATAAAGCTCGCGATGGGTGTCCGACATCGCCTGCCGGCCCGGAATGACGGTCTTGGCGATGTTGTCGGTGATCGGCTTGGTCGCCATCTGCCACGAGAGCACCGGGACGACCTCGCGCGCGATCTCGGGCGCGAGCTGCTGCTCGAATTCGCCCGTATAGGCGTTGGTCGCCAGGATCAGCGCGCGGGCCGTCACCGAACCGCTCGCGGTGTTGACGATCCAGCGGTTGTTGACCCGCGCGATCGAGCGCGCCGCCGAGCGCGCGAAGATCGTGGCCCCGAGCTTCAGGGCGGCCTCCGCCAGCCCGCGCGTGAGCGCGAGCGGATTGATGTGGCCGCCGCTGCGGTTCCAGAAACCGCCGAACCAAGCTTCCGACCCGAGCATCTCGGAAATCGCCGCGCGGTCGAGCAGCTCGACCCGGGCGCCGATCGCCGACCATTCGCGCACCCGTTTTTCGGCCAGCTTGAAGCGGCCGGGCGAATGCACCGGCTGCACCCAGCCGGCCTGCTCGGCTTCGGCCGCGATGCCGTATTTGCATACGATATCGAAAAGGTAGCTCGCGCTGTCGCGCAACAAAGCGTTGAAGCGTTCGCCGGCTTCCCCATGCCGCTGCACCATGGCGGACGGGTCGTGGCCGGCGAGGGTCGGTATCACCTGACCGTTGTTGCGGCCGGACGCGCCCCAGCCGGGCTCGGCCGCTTCGATCACAGTCGCCGTCACGCCCATCTCGCGCAGGTGGATGGCGGCCGACAGGCCCGTGAAGCCTCCGCCGATGATGACGACATCCGCCTTCTGATGGCCTTGCAATGTCGGCAATTCGGGGCCCGGCGGCGCGGTCGCGGCCCACAGCGATGGCGGCCAGGCGACGGTCGAGGAAGCATTCATGAAGGCGCAGACTCCGCATACGAATGGCGGCCATGAAAGCCGGGCGCCTGCGTCGGCACAAGGCGCTAGATTCCGGCATGCGCCAGACTGCCGGACAAGGGAACATCGTTCTGCCGTTCACGGACCGCAGAGAATAAAAGGAGCGAGTTGACCCCCTTCGAGACTGCGGAATTGAATTTGCTTTCTCTTCTGCGCAATGTGTGCGCCGCAATACAGGCCGGCAAAACCCCCGCTCGGATGCGCGGGAAAGATATGCTGTGTCCCAACGGTTCTAAAAAGGAAGTGTCCTGATGCCGCTGAAGCACATTCTCGGTGCCGACCACGTCGTCGTCACGGTCCGCGACCTGGATGCTGCCGCCGAGCAATGGAAGCGCCTCGGTTTCACGCTCTCGCCGCGCGGCACGCATTCGCCGCTCTTGGGCTCAGCCAATTACACCATTATGTTCGGCGAGGATTACCTGGAGCTGCTGGGCGTGCTGCACGACACCGAGCACAACAAGGCCACCCGGGATTTCCTGAAAACGCGCGAGGGCATCGAGCGCACCGCGTTCACCACCGACGATGCGGCGCTTGGCGCTGCGGAACTAGCAGGCCGCGGCCTCAAGCCGCTCGGCCCGGTGCATTTCGGTCGGCCGGTCGACTTGCCCGGCGGCGGCACCGGCGAAGCCAAGTTCAACGTCTTCCGCTGGCCGCTGGACGAGAGCCCCGGCGGGATGCGCATCTTCGCGTGCCAGCACCTCACGCGTCCGGCCGTGTGGATTCCCGAGCTGCAGAAGCACGCGAATGGCGCCTCACGGATCGTGCGCATCGAGATCCTCGCGGCCGAGCCGAAGGCGGCGGCCGAGCACATGGGCCGGCTAATCGACGAGCCGGTTTCGTCCACAAACGGCGCCTGGCGGGTGCCGTCCGGCCGCAAGCGCGCGGATTTTCTGTTCTACGACGGCG
>DASWSO010000455.1:0-6984 GCA_036402635.1 Xanthobacteraceae bacterium | reverse complement strand
CGCGCCGAGCCGGACGGCTACACGCTGCTGATGCAGCAGATCGGCCTGGTCACGCTGCCGGCGCTGTACCCCAAGCTCACCTTCGACGTGGAGAAGGACCTCACCGCGGTCGGGCTGGTCAACACCACCTATTCGTTCCTGGTCGGGCGCAAGTCGCTGCCGGCGAACAACTGGGCGGAGGTGAAGGCCTGGATGAACGGCCCCGGCAAGCCCGCCAAGGTCGCGCACCCGGGGGCCGGCACGCTCGGCCATCTCACCGCCGTGCTGCTCGGCAAGGCCGCCGGCGTGGACGTGAACCTCATTCCGTATCGGGGGGTCGGGCCGGCGATGAACGACCTGGTCGGCGAGCATGTCGATCTCACCTTCGGCAGCTCGCCGGTCGCCATCCCGCTGATCAACTCGGGCGCCATCAAGGTCTATGCGTTCGGCGACACCAAGCCGCACGCGGCGATGCCGAACGTGCCGGCGTTCAGTCAGGTCGGCCATCCGGAGCTCAGCACGCCGTTCTGGCACGCGCTGTTTGTGCCGGCTGCGACGCCGCCGGCGATCATCAACAAGCTCAACGCCGCGCTGCGCGAGACGCTGGCCGATCCGCAGGTGAAGAAGGCTTACCAGGACAAGGACATCGAGGTGTTCCCGCCCGATCAGCTGACGCCGCAGGCCGCCAACGCCTATGTGCGCGAAGAGCTGCAGCGCTGGGGCAAGGTCATCCGCGACAACAACATCAAGGTGGACCAATAAACCGGTCCACCACCAACACCGCTGCGCAACTGCGCCAACCCGGAAACTGAACGATGTTCGAATACTTCGAAGGCAATTACTCGTGGAACACCGCCATGAACATGGCCTTGGCCATGGGCGGCAGCATCGGCGATCTTGACGACGTGTCGCGTCCGCTGCGCGCGGTCGCGCATCAAAACGACGATGAAGCCGCCGAGAAGCTGTTCGCGGCGTGGAGCGGTCTCGCCGACAAGGTGCGCCGGCTCGCGGCCGCCGACGAGGCGAAGGGCCACGGCTTCAGCGCCGGCGATAAGTATCGCCGCGCCGCCGTCTACTACATCCAGGCCGAGCGCATGCAGAGCCCGCACTATGCCGGCCGCGCCAAGGCCTACGCCAGCATGCTGGAATGCTTCGGCAAATACATTGCGCTCAGCGGGCGACCGTGCACGCGCGTCGAGGTGCCGTACAAGGGCACGACGCTGCCGGCGCTGTTCATTCCGGCGGCCAACGTCTCCGGCAAGGCGCCCTGCATGGTGCACTTCGACGGCCTCGATGTGCTGAAAGAGATCATCTACATGCTGGGCATGCCGGACGCGCTGGCGCAGCGTGGCATCAGCACGCTGGTGGTTGATCATCCCGGCGTCGGCGAGGCGCTGCGGCTGAAGGACCTGAAATACTTCCCCGAAGTCGAGGTCCCGGCCGCAGCGGCGGTCGACTACCTGCAGACGCGGGCCGACGTCGATCCCGAGCGGATCGGCATCATGGCGCTCTCGCTCGGCGGCTACCTGGCGCCGCGGGCAGCGGCGTTCGAGCCGCGCTTCAAGTGCTGTGCCGCCTGGGGTGCGAACTACGATTGGGGCGCGATCCAGCGCAAGCGCTTCGAGAACAAGAACAGCAGCCTGCCGGTGCCGCATTACTGGGATCACGTCGCCTGGGTGTTCGGCAAGAACTCGGTCGAGGAGGTGATGGAGGTCTCGCACAAGATCACGCTGCGCGGGATTCTGGACCGCATCCGCTGCCCGATCCTGGTGGCGCACGGCGAGAACGACCGGCAGATCCCGCTCTCGACCGCGCATCAGACGCTGGCCGAATGCGTCAACAGCCCGAAGCGCGAC
Source organism: Xanthobacteraceae bacterium (assembly GCA_036402635.1). GTDB lineage: Bacteria > Pseudomonadota > Alphaproteobacteria > Rhizobiales > Xanthobacteraceae > DASWSO01. The sequence continues at coordinate 5,149 of DASWSO010000455.1, read as the reverse complement.
CTGATCGTCCATACGCTCGCCGACGGCGGCGCGGAACACTGCAGTATCGATAACGTTCCGCTCACGCGTGAGGCGATCTCGGACTGGGTCGCGGACACGCTGGGCGGCCGCACTGCGGGCGCGCGGACCTGAAAACGAGCGGACTTCGCGCCAGCGCGGATTCGGATTAGAAACACGGCGGCTCGGCTGGAGCCGCCTGAACGAAAGGGCAGAGCCTTGAACGTCGTACCGCGCACCGAAGAGATCACCGGCACGCATTTCTACGAGCCGGGGAACGGCCATCGGCTCAAGCACGATCCGCTCAAGGCCATTGTCGCGCCGCGCCCGATCGGCTGGATCTCGACCATGGACAAGGTCGGCAACGTCAACCTGGCGCCCTACAGCTTCTTCAACGGCATCAACGAGAAGCCGCCGATGCTGATGTTCGCCGGCACGGCGCACAAGGACAGCATCCGCAATGCGGAGGAGACCGGCGAGTTCGTGTTCAATCTGGTGACGCGCAAGTTCGCCGAGGCCATGAACACCAGCTGCGCGACGCTGCCGCACGAGGTGAACGAGATGCGCCTCTCGGGGCTGGACGCGGCGCCCTCCGTCACCGTGCGGCCGCCGCGCGTGAAGGGGGTCGCCGCCGCTTTCGAGTGCAAGGTAATTCAGGTCGTGCACCTGAAGGACCTTGACGGCCGCCCGCTCAAGCAGACCGTCATCATGGGGCAGGCGACCGGCATCCACATCGATCCGGCGCACATCCGCGACGGCCTGTTCGACACGGCCGGCGCGCGTCCGATCGCGCGCTGCGGGTACCGCGGCGACTACGCCGAGGTGAGCGAGCTGTTCGAGATGATCCGCCCGGACGACGCTGAGACGCAGGACCTGCTGCAGCGCTGGCAATCCATGAAGTGAACGGCCCGCGCCCCTCGACCGGCCGTCGCTCGGCCACGCCGCTTCGAAAGACATTCTCCGACAGCTGAGGAACGAATGGAACTGCGCTGGGCGAAGCTGCTGACGCTTGTGCTCGCGGGCCTGCTGCTCGCAGCTCCGGCCGGCGCGCAAGACTACCCGAACAAGAACATTCGCCTGATCGTGCCGTACCCCGCCGGGGCCAGCGGCGACCTGATCGCGCGCCTGATCGGCCAGCGGCTCTCGGACAACCTCAAGCAGCCAGTGGTGATCGACAACCGCACCGGCGGGTCCGGCGTGCCCGCGACGCTGGCCGTCGCCAAGGCCGCGCCGGCCGGTTACACGCTGCTGCTCACCGGCATGAACCACGTCGCCAATGTCGGGCTGTATCCGTCGCTGCCCTACGACCCGGCCAAAGACTTCGCCGAGATCAGCCTGGTCGGCTCGGTGCCGCTCGCCTTGCTGGTGCATCCGTCCGCCGGCTTCAAGAGCGCCGGCGAGCTGATCGAGAAGGCGAAGGCTCAGCCCAAGCAGTTCAATTTCGCGTCTGCCGGCATCGGCACTGGCGGCCATCTCGCCATGGAGCTGTTCATGCGGCTCGGCGGCGTCTCGCTGGTGCATGTGCCGTATCGCGGCGCCACCCCGGCGCTGACCGACGTGGTGGCCGGGCATGTCCAGTCGATCTTTACCGGCGTGCCGCCGGCGCTCGAATTCATCAAGCAGGGCAAGCTTGTTCCGTTGGTGGTCTCCAGCCCGAAGCGGCTGGCGACACTTCCCGACACCCCAACCGGGGCCGAGATCGGCATGAAGGAATTCAATGTCGACGTGTGGTTCGGGCTGTTCGCGCCGGCGGGCACGCCGAAGCCGATCGTCGATCTGATCGCCCGGCAGGTGGCCGGAATTGTGCGCGAGCCGGCCTTCGCCGCGCAGATGGAGACGCAGGGGATCGTGCCGGTTGGATCGAGCACGGAGGAATTCGCCGCTGTGCTGCGCCAGGACTTCGCGCGCTGGCCGCAGCTGATCCGCGACGCAGGCATCAAGGCCGAATAGAGCTTCGCAACGCATTCGGGAGCGAGAGATGAAGAAGTCCGCGAAGGGAATCGGGCTCGCCATCGTCGGTGGCGGGCGGGTCGGACGCTTCCGCGGCGAGATCGCCGCGCGCCATCCGGCGGTCGAATGGATTGGACTGGCCGAGATCATCCCGGATCGGGGCAGGCAGACCGGCGAGAAGATCGGCGCCGACTTCGCCACCGCCGACTACAAGGAGCTGCTGCAGCGGCCGGAAGTCACCGCGGTGATCATCGCCACCGAGGAGCACCTGCACATCGATCCGATCATGAAGGCGCTCGAGCGGCAGCTGCCGATGCTGATCGAGAAGCCTCTGGCCACCGATCTCGCCGAATCCGCACGCGTGCTGCAGGCGATCGAGAACGCCAAGGCGGATGCGGTGATCGGCTACACTCAGCGCTTCCGCCGCCGCTTCCTGGCCGCCAAGGAGAAGATCCGCACCGGCGCGCTCGGCGACGTGACGCTGGTAACGACGCGTTCGTTCATGCCGCGCGTGATGGCCTATGAGTGCATCGGCCGGGCCGGCGATCCGAACGATGCGACCCCGATGGTCATCTCCGGCACCCACGCGCTCGACATCGTCATGTGGTGCATGGAGGGCAAGACGCCGGTCGAGTGCTATGCGCGCTCCATCGACAAGGTGCTTGGTCCCACCCACAAGGGGATCGACGCCACCGCCGGCATGATCATGTTCTCCGACGGCAGCATCTATCACCTGGCGCATTCCTGGGCGCTTCCGGTGTCCTGGCCGGGCGCCGTGTACAGCCTGGAAGTCGGCATCAACGGTACCGCCGGCGTTCTGACCATCGACGACACCCACCGCGACATCGTGCTGGCGGTTTCCAGTCCGCAGCTTGAAGGCTACGCGCCCGACAAGACCCGCCTGGTGGATTTCATGGGAAGCTATCCGCCCGGCGATGTCGCGCTCGGCGAGCTGCGCGGCCCGTTGCGGGAAGAGACCGACTCCTGGCTCAACCACGTCTCGCTCGGCCTCGCCACCCATGCGGCCACCGCAGCGGAGGCGCATCGGAACCTGATGCTGACAAAGGCGCTCGACCTTTCAGCCCGGCTCAAGCGGCCGGTAAAGCTTCCGCTTGAGCCGGAGGCGGAACGGGCCGCTGCGGCTTAGCGGCAGTCATCGCGGGGATAGACCCGTCGGAGCGAAATGATGAAGTTTGGAATATTCGGCGGCGCCACGGCCAAGAGCGATATCGGGGTCAGCGACAGCCAGCTGTACGAAGAGTTCATCGACTACGTCTGCGAGGCCGAGGATCTCGGCTTCCACAGCGTCTTCCTGGTGGAGCACCACTTCACCGGTATGGCCCAGGTCTCGTCCTCGCTGACGCTGCTGACGTATCTGGCGGCGAAGACCAAGCGGCTGCGGCTCGGCACCGCGGTGACGGTGCTGCCGTGGCACAATCCGGCGCTTCTGGCCGAGCAGGTCGCGACGCTCGACCTGCTGTCGAAGGGCCGCGTCGACCTGGGAGTCGGCCGCGGCTACCGGCACAACGAGTTCCAGGGCTTCTGCATCCCGATCGAAGAGGCGACCGAACGTTACGAGGAGGCGCTGAGCTTCCTGCGCAAGGCCTGGAACTCGCCCGGACGGTTCTCGCATCACGGCAAGCGCTGGCACTTCGAGGATGTTGTGATCGAGCCGCCGATCACGCAGAAGCCGCACCCGCCGTTCTGGGTCGGCGCCGGCCGGCCGGAGGCGATCCGCGCGGTCGGCGAACAGGGATTCAACTTGCTGCTGGACCAGTTCGGCCCACCCGACGTGACCGGCGAGCGCATCGCCGCCTACCGCAGCGGCCTCGCGGCGGGCGGACACGCCTTCGACGGCAGCCGCGTCGGCCTCACCCGCGCGCTGCATGTCGCGATGAACCAGCGCGAGCGCGAGAGGGCGTATGAGGACCGCGCCAAGTTCCTGCTCGGCGTGCAGGCGCTGGCCGCCAACCCGAATGCTCCCTCGAGCCTCGCATTGCCGACGTCATTCGCCGATACGCGCTTCGCCACCGAGCAGGCGGCGCTGATCGGCACGCCGGACGAGATCATCGAGCGGCTGCGGGCACTGCAGGCGGTGGGTGTCGAGTACGTGCTGCTGCTCGACGTCACCGGCTCGCGCACCGCGCTGCGCACGTTCGCGCGCGAGGTGATGCCGGAGTTCGAAGGCCCCGCCGTCGCCGCCGCGCAGTAGCCGGTTTCGTCATTGCCGGGCTTGACCCGGCAATCCATCGAAGCGGAGTTTTGGATGATAATGCCCGGATCAAGTCCGGGCACTACGAGCCCATGAGTCCTAAAAGCGGTAGAACGCCGCCGGCGTGTCGACCATGATCTTGCGCCGCCTCGTCTCGTCGCTCACCCAATCACCGAACGCGTCGACCAGATCGCCGTCGTTGGGATTGACCTCGTATTTGTTCGGATGCGGCCAGTCGGTGCCCCACATGATGTGGTCGGGCGCGGCCTCGATCAGCGCCTGAGCCATTGGCTTGACGTCGTCGTAGGGCGGCAGGTCGGTCTCGCTGACGCGATTGGCGCCGGAAATCTTCACCCAGGTATTACCGCGCCGCACCAGCTCGAGCAACGCCTGGAAGCCGGGCGCGCGCACGCCGGCGGTAGCCGGCTGATAGGCGAAATGCGCGATCGACATTGGCACCTTCAGCCCGGCGAACACCGGCATCAGCTCGAGAATGTCCTTGCCGGGAAACAGGAACTCGACATGCCAGCCGAACGGCGCAATGCGCGCGGCAAGCTCCGGAATGTCACGCATTTCGAGCGGCATGCCGCCCTTGTTGTCGGTGTTGAGCCGCACGCCGCGCACGCCTAGCGCGTCGAGCCGGGCGAGCTCGGCCTCGGCAACGTCGAGTGCGACCGCCACCACGCCGCGGGCGCGGTTCGGCGTCTCGGCGTTCAGCGCCGCCATGCCGTCCAGGATGGCGGCATTGTCGGTGCCGTAGACCGAAGGCTGCGTGAACACGACACGGTCGACGCCAAGGGTCGCGTGCAGGTGCTTGAGGTCGGCGAGCGTGGAATCCGGCGGGTTGTAGCCGCGCCCGGGCGACGGCGGATACCGCTTTTCGAACACGTGCACATGCGTATCGACGGCGCCCCGCGGCAGCACGACCTTCGGCTTGCGCGGGTTGCGGTCGGGCGGCAGGCAGTCGCGGATCGTGCTGGCCATGAGCGG